>CAVEFO010000008.1:0-47628 GCA_963615055.1 Lachnospiraceae bacterium | reverse complement strand
TGCGTACCGGATTCAAACATTTTCCCCGACACGTTTCCCTCATGTCAGTAGTGTACCAATAAATCAACGGCAAAGGAAGAAGAAAATTTCAATATGTGTTCATGATTTTTTCTATAGGGGTGAGAAAGGGGCGAAACGATTGGCTTTCTCGGCTTTCGGTGGCGTTTGTGGTGATACCTTTTGCATGATAGGGATTTAGGGGCGCCGAATGATGGTGACTCTATGTAAAAATAACGTCCGTTGCGAAGCGTTTCCCTCACGGCGACCCGCTTTCGTCTAGCCCCCAACAGCTACCTTGCGCCTGACAGAAAAAACTGATAAAATAAATGCAACATACCACTCCTCACACGACTGACGGACCGGTGGAATTGACCACGTGCCGTGTGAGGAACGATACAGCCGACCGTCTGGGCACCGAAGCTTGCCCGGGCGGTTTTTTGTTTCCCGGAAGGCTTCGGCTTTGTGGGAAACCCTCTCCGAAGACCGTTTCCCGACATCTCAAGGGAGGCAGACATGAAACGAAATCGTTGGCTCATCGCGGCGTCGGCCGTGGGCATTCACATTTCCATCGGAAGCGTCTACGCGTGGAGCGTGCTGGCGCGCCCGGTGATGGAGGCGCTCTCGATCTCGCTCGCCCAAGCGACGTGGGCATTTTCCGTCGCCATTCTGTTTCTGGGATTTTCCGCCGCTTTCTTGGGCCGCGCCGTCGAGCGCATCGGCCCGCGCGCATCCGGCACCGTCTCAGCACTTTTCTTCGGCGCGGGGATGATCGGCACGGCGCTCGCCGTCTCCTTCAAAAGCGTGCCGCTCCTCTATTTCTTCTACGGCTGCATCGGCGGCATCGGCCTCGGCGTCGGCTACATCACCCCCGTCGCGACGCTCGTGAAATGGTTTCCCGCGCGGCGCGGATTTGCTACGGGGCTTGCCATCATGGGATTCGGTTTCGCATCGCTCATCGCAGGCCCCGTCATGCAATTTCTGACGGAAACATTCGGCCTCTTTGAAAATTTGCTCATCATGGGCACTTCCTACGCCGTCATCATGTGTCTCTCCGCCTGGTACCTCGCGCCGCCGCGCCCCGGTGAAATAGAAGAAATAGAAAACACGCCGACAAAAACAAATGCCGCCATCCGTCCCCGGCACCGCCAATACACGAGAAACGAAGCAGTCAGCACATGGCGTTTCTGGGCGCTCTGGTGGATTTTCTTCACCAATATCACCTGCGGTATCGGACTGCTGGCGGTCGCGTCTCCCATGGCGCAGGAAGTCATCGGCATGAACGCGGAAAAGGCGGCGTCTCTCGTCGGTATCATCGGCGTCATAAACGGCGCGGGGCGCATCGGCTGGGCGGCAATTTCCGATCGCATCGGTCGAGACTCTGTCTACGTCCTCTTCTTCCTCTTGGAAGCCGTGTCTTTCACTATCCTCGCCGACACAAGAAATGAAACGCTTTTCTACCTCTTGGTACTCGGCATTGTCAGCTGCTATGGCGGCGGTTTCTCCTGTATGCCGGCGTATCTTGCCGACCTCTTCGGCGTCCGCCAACTCTCCTCCATCCACGGCAGTATCCTCACCGCGTGGGGACTCGCCGGCATCGCAGGCCCCGTTCTCTTGGCCTTTATGAAAGAAGAAACCGGAAACTACGCGACGACGCTCCGGCTCTTTGCCGCTCTCCTTACGATTGCCTTCTTTGTCGCGCTTTTGCTCCGCGGAACGCAAAAATCAATCAAAAGCTTCACGCCGGAAATAAATGACGGCTGCTAAGCGTTTCCCGTCAGACGCTTGCCCGGCTTTTTATGACCATTGCGCTGCCATCTGTTATCCATATCACCGCCGACCGTGCGTGAGCACTTGGCGATTCGATAGATATAACAAACGGTATTCGGTAAAACCGATTCAAGGGTTCTCCGCAGAATTTGACTAACAGCGAAGTTCCGGCAAATTGACACCAAAAAACACCGTGCCCTTTACAGCACGGTGTTTTTTTCGGTTACGCGACGGAAAATGTCAGTTTCCCGTCTTTTGCATCCACGAGAAGTTTCTTTCCTTCTTTGAGCTCTCCTTTCAGAAGCAGCTCCGAAATTTCATCTTCAATCGTTCTTTGAATTGTCCGTTTCAGCGGGCGGGCGCCGTAGGCGAGGTCGCTGCCTTCGCGGATGAGATGTTCTTCAGCCGCTTCCGTCACCTCCATTTTCACTTCGAAATGGTCGAGTTTCTTTTGCACGGCCGCCAAGAGAAGGCGCGCGATGGCTTTGAGATTGTCCGGCGTGAGCGGACGAAAAACGACGATTTCATCGATTCGATTGATAAATTCGGGACGGAAGGCGCGTTTCACGTCTTCCATGATGATGTCTTTCGTCTGCTCGAAATCCGGTTTCTCCTTTTGTTCTCCAGCTTGGAAACCGAGTTTCTTCATTTGGTCTTTCAGATGCGCAGAGCCCAAATTGCTTGTCATGATAATGACGCAATTCGTGAAATCGACGGTGCGGCCCTGCCCGTCCGTCAGACGCCCGTCGTCCAAGACTTGCAGGAGCAAATTGAAGAAATCGGCGTGCGCTTTTTCGACTTCATCAAAGAGAATGACACTGTAGGGATTGCGACGGACTTGGTCGGTCAGTTGGCCGCCTTCTTCGTAGCCGACGTATCCGGGAGGCGCCCCGACGAGACGGGACACTTCGTGTTTCTCCATGTATTCGGACATGTCGAAACGGATAAGATTTTTCTCACTGCCGAAAAGCGACTCGGCAAGCGCTTTGGCCAGCTCGGTCTTGCCGACGCCGGTGGTGCCGAGGAAGAGGAAGGATCCAATCGGACGATGCGGATCTTTCATACCGGCCCTTGCGCGGCGAATGGCTTTCGCAACGGCAGTGACAGCTTCTTCCTGCCCGATGACACAGCGATGAAGTTCCTCTTCGAGGCGAAGGAGGCGCTCGGCGTCGCTCTCTTTGAGATTGGCCAGCGGGACGCCGGTCCATTTGCTCACGACTTCGGCGACGTCTTCGGGCGTGACGACGAGGTGGTCAGGGTCAGCGCCTTTCCATTCTTTGCGCAAATCTTCCATGTCTGCGGTGAGTTTCCTCGCTTCGTCACGCAGCGTCGCCGCGCGTTCGAAATTCTGCGAGGACACGGCTTCTTCTTTTTCTTTCAAAATGGCCGCCAATTCCCGCTCTTTGGCGCGAAGGCCTTCGGGCGTTGATCCGGCTTCCATGCGGAGTTTCGCCGCGGCTTCATCGATGACGTCTATCGCTTTATCCGGCAGGAAACGGTCGGTGATGTAGCGATGTGAGAGTTCGACGGCAGCCGCGATGGCTTCGTCCGTGATTTTCGCTTTGTGAAACGCTTCGTAGCGGTCGCGCAAGCCGTGTAGAATCTCAATGGTCTCCGTCAAAGTCGGTTCACCGACTTTGACGGGCTGGAAACGCCGCTCCAGCGCCGCGTCCTTTTCGATGTATTTCTTGTATTCCTTGAGCGTCGTCGCGCCGATACAGCGAAGCTCGCCGCGCGCGAGCGCCGGTTTCATAATATTCGCCGCATCCATGGATCCTTCGGTCGCACCGGCGCCGACAAGGGTGTGAATTTCATCGACGAAGAGAATCCAATCGGGATGTTTCTTCACTTCGTCAATAACTTTTTTCAGCCGCTCTTCAAATTGACCGCGATACTGCGTGCCGGCGACGACGGAGGACATATTAAGCGAAATGATGTGAGCATTTTTCAAAACTTCGGGGACGTCTCCATCTACGATGCGTTGTGCCAGCCCCTCAGCGATGGCGGTCTTCCCGACGCCCGGCTCCCCGATGAGGACCGGATTGTTCTTGCTGCGGCGAGATAGAATCTGAATCACGCGGCTGATTTCACCGGCGCGGCCGATCACGGGATCGATTTTTCCCTGCCGCGCCCGTTCATTGAGATCCATCGCAAATTCAGACAGTTCGCCCATATTTTCGCCGCCCTGCCCCTGCGATTTCCCTTCGCCGGAGAGGACACCCGCAAAGGCACGCTGCAGATTGGACTGTGTCACGCCGAAATGCTGCAAAATGCGGAGCGCCGTGCCGCCCTCACGAATGAGTGCCAAGAGCAGATGCTCGGTCCCGACGTAGCGATTTCCGAGTTCATTCGCTTCCTCGACGGCCATCTGCAGGACGCGTTTCGTCCGAGGCGATGCATAGACACTCGCCGTATCGAAAAACGGCTGCTGCGCCGCGCTCTCCAAAATCTGCTCAATCGCTTCTTGCGAAATCCTCAGCGCGGTGAGCACCTGCCCGCCGCCGGATTCCTTTTCATGCGCAATGCCAAGCAGCAAATGCTCCGTCCCTACGGCCTCATGTCCCAGCCGAGCCGCCGCCGTCTGCGCAAATTTCCAAGCGTTCTTTACGCTTTCCGTATATCTTTCTTCCATTTTATTCAACCCCTTTCGATTTGAGGAAATATTTAATATGTTTGATTTTTTGTCACATAGCGTGCAAGACGTCAAATAGCAGGCAACCAGACGTCTGATTGTAGCGGAGTCACTTCACGACATTTTCGCATTCGCGTCCCATCATCCGCCCCTTCGGAGCCCCTTCTTCCGGAAGAAGGCTGACCTGTAGCGGCTTCGCCGCACTTTAAATTATCGCCACCGGCGGCACCTGCACTGCTCATTGCTAACGACTCACTGCTAACTTTCTTGCACCTAACATCTTGACCTCCATGTGAAATAAAAAAGAAAACGCCATCAGGCCTCTTTCCTTTTGATCTCATCCCTAAGCTTTGCCGCCTCTTCGTACCGCTCAGCTGCGACGAGATCCGAGAGCTTGCTCTTCATCTCCGCCAGATCCTGCGCCGCGCGCACCGCCTCCGCACTCTTCGTTTCCTCTTTCTTCGCGGGTGCCGCGCTTTCTTCCTGTTGGAAAAACGGCTGCAGACCTTCCCGCAGATTTTGATAATTCACCGGCGCATCCTCGGAAGACGTCCGGAGACCACTGAACGGCAGTGAAGAAATTCCCGCAAACGGCTCACGCCACAAACGCTCCATCATGCGATTCATCTCACCCAGAGCGCCGAAAGCACCTCCGTTTCCGATATTTCCGAAATTTCCGAATCCGGCAAAGACGCCGTCTTGCAAAAGATTTTCCTTCTTCGCGCAATCGGCACAAAGATGCCGCTCGCTGCTGTTTCCATTCACCGACTGCCGATAAAAGACAGTCGCATTATTTTTATGACACGCTTCACAAAGCATTTATTTCCCCTCCCTCAAAATTTGCAAAACCCGCATGAACGCCGCATTTACAAGCTGTTCCCGGCTCTCCGTCGGCACGGTCGCCAGCATAATTTGTATCACATTTCGAAGCAAAAGACACTCACGCATCGTCACCATGCCGGAGGCGAGAAGTTTTTGACAATACGCATCCACGCGCGAATCGGGCTTCGGTGCCGCATCGCGACGAGCCGGTACCTCCTCGGCCGCCCCTTCTTCCTCGGTCTGCCGGTTTTTCTCTATCACAGCAATGCGAATAAAACCGTTTGCACCACGCCTTGACTCGACGTAAAACCCTTCGCGCGGCGTGAAACGCGTATTCACCACATAGGTGATTTGCGACGGCGCACATGCCAATTTTTCCGCCACATCCTTGCGACGAAGCACAATCATTCTCTCCTCTTGCTGCCGCAATTCATTCAAAATAAATTGCTCAATCCGATCCGAAAGTCCATTCGTCGAAATAACTCTAAACATGCCTCCCACCTGTTCCCTTTCTAAAATTCATTTTCGTTTTCATGATCATCACCTCTTTGATATCGTCATTATACATCTATAAATCAAAAAGTCAATAGTTAAATTCCGTTTTCTTTTGATTTTTTGAAACCTATTTGATAAACGTGGAAACAATGAATTGTTGAAAGCTCGAAACTTGGAGCCGGAAGCGACCTGTTCGTCTTTTTCGCCTCACCTCGATTTTTATCCGTTTTCCGCAAACCGTGAACCGCACGTAAGAGCCGACAGTTTTTCGGTAAACGATGTACGGAGAGCGGCAAGATAAATGGCAGAAGGCAATCGCGCGCTCCCGGCTCCCGGCTATCTTGCTCCTACCGCAAAACGCAAACAGAAAGAAAGCGCCACCCCTCATCTCAAAAAAAAAAGACCGACTCCCCACAGGAGGAATCGGTCCCTTTGTCAGATATACAATTTTAATACGGAATAAAGTCGGAGAACATAGGCGTCTTGGCGATGAGGGTGCGCAGTGTCTCTGTCGATACGGTTTCCTTCTCGGAATCGCCCTCTTTCTTTTCATCCTTGGAAGAAGAATCGTCCTTCCCTTTCTTCTCCGCGGATTTATCGTCATCTTTCTTCTGGCTATTCTCTTGCTTTTGATCCTGTTTCTTGGAATCGCCCGCTGTCCCTTCTTCGTCCTTTTCTTCCGCCGCTGCCGTCTTCAATTCCAGCGTGGATTTGGCATTCTCCTTCGCTCGTTTCGCAAGCTCGGCGTCGCGGTCCGCAGGCCGCATGACTTTGAACGTGAACTGGCAATCGCCGTAGATGACATACTCGGTATCGACAGCCGACTTGGCTGACGTATCCGGATCTTCGTCCTCTTCCTCCTGGCCGGACGGTCCTTTGATGTAATCCGGTTTCTTCGGTTTCTCCTGATTCTGAATCTTCACATCGCCCTCACCCTCTTCCTCATTGGAAATGGTGCTGACTTCCGGATCCAAAATTTCCACGACAATCTGATTGTTCCTGTCTTCTTTCTGCAGCTTCCCGTACAAATCTTTGAAATTTTTGTACGTACGCAAACGTTCGATGATTTCACTCGTCAAATTGTATTTCTGGCGCCGAATGAGGTAAGGAAGCGGGACAATGCCGCCGCCGCGCACTTCGAGAATCATATCGCCGTACGCCTGATTTTCCGGCACGGTAAAAACGATGGGCTTCACTTCTTTTTCGCCGCGATACGGCTGAATCCGCACGCGGATAAAAATATCATCTCCGGGGGAAACGATCATCGGCGTCGCGGTCGCATCCACAATCTGCGCGGTCTTTCTCTCGCGCGTCACGTCCATATCGACTTTGATCTGGCGCAGCGGATACGCGTCGAAGCGATTCTGTTCCAAAATTTTCACGACATTATAAATCTCATCCACGCTGCGCTCCGCGACGTCATTTCTCGACCAGTACATATTTTTCCGCGTAAAAGTCGGTTGCTTGGGATCCATCGGATAAAGTGTATATGACAAGGAAACGGTGCCCTCGCCCCTTCTGTCGATAAGACGACTGACGGCGCTGTAGACGGTGGTCGCCGAAAGGGACGGCAAAAGCGCTTCTTCCTGTACCATGCGCACATCCAGCTTCTTTTTCGCGCCATTGTCCATATCGTTTGCCTGCACGTGAAGTGCCGTGAAAGGTGGAAGTTCACCGGAAATCCCGGCAATGGCCGCGCCGCGGTCCTGATCGACAATCCCGATATCCGCGCCGACGGAGCCCAGCTTAAAAGGAATCTGATGTGACGGCACGACGGCGAAAATATAAGAATTTCCCATGAAATACGATGTCTTGCCTCGACTCATAAAAGGATGGCCGAACGCCACCATCCGGTTTCCGTCGATGTACGTCACGGTGCCGATGGCGCCGAGTTTTAAATCGCCGGTGACAAAGGAAGCTGCCACCGCGCCGCCTTCTTCGAGCGGAATCGGCGTGTCGTCCCCATTCGTCACTGCCGACGCGTAAGGGACCATATTGAATTCTTCCATTTTTTTCGACAGATACTCCAGCGCCTCGTCGGAATAACCGGCTGCCATGAGCGGCGTCGCCAGCGGCATTAGATCGGACGAGGGCCGCGGCATGAAACCGGATGCCTCTTTGTCATCCATCGTCCACACTTTCACCATGTCTTCAATCGGCGTCACCATGCCAAGCCGCCCGTCTGAATTCGGGAAACCGTAGCCAATCGCGCCCAAAAGTTTTCCGTCGATATAAACGGGGCTGCCGCTCATACCCTGCGCAATGCCGCGCGTCTGATCAATGACGGGACCGGACACTCTGACCAGCACCAAATCGCCGCCGTTTGCGCCCTTATTTTTGAGAACGCCCAGCACGTCTACATCAAACGTCGTAATGTCCCGACCGTGCACGACCGTCTTCGCATATCCGTGCATTCCCTCGCGCACCTCGGAGAGCGGCATAAATTCCGTCGCCCAAGCCGGGAAAGCCCCCGCGCAGCAAACCGCCAGCGCCAGCGCCAACCTCTTATATATTTTACGCTTCATTTTTCTCCCTTTCTATTTATCTTACTCTCTATTTAATGGCCTTCGTCCGTGATCCATTTACCGTGAACCGTTTACCGCCCGTCACCTCTCAGTGAACAACTACATTTCTCATACGAAAGTCCATCAAGCCTTTTCAAGCCTTTTCAAGCCTATCAAGCCTTCAGACTCACAAGGACGCACAATTAACGGCCAACAGATAACGGTCACTCCGCAATTCGATAAATCTCCAGCGCGTTCCGCCGCGTCTGCGCGACAACCTCCTCGACCGAAATCCCCTTGAGTCTCGCAATTTCCTCCGCCACATAGCGCACCTTCGACGAATCGTTTCTTCGTCCGCGAAACGGCGGCGGCGTCAAATACGGACTGTCCGTTTCCACCAATATCTTTTCAAGCGGCAATTTTTGCGCGATTTCCTTGAGTTTCGTACTCTTCGGAAACACGACGGGCCCGGCAAAGGAAATATAAAATCCCATCCCGATCAGCTCCTCCGCCATTTCGAGACTGCCGCTGTAGCAATGCAAAATCCCGCGAAGCTTTTCGTCCTTGTGCGCCCGCAGAATGTCCATCATATCCCCGTGGGCGTCGCGATCATGAATAATAATCGGTAAATCCAGCTCTTTCGCCAGCTCGATTTGCCGCGCGAACCATTCCTTTTGCACGTCAACTTCGCTGTAGAGATAGTAGTAATCAAGCCCGATTTCCCCGATGGCCACGACCTTTTTATTTTCTTTCGCCAGCTTCCGAATCGCGGCGAGCGCTTCCTCCGTCGCATCCTTCGTCAGCTGCGGATGAATCCCGACCGCCGCGTAAATTTGTGAATATTGCCGCGCCAAAGCAAGCGCCGCTTTACTCGTTTCCACATCTTCCGCCGGACAGACGACATAATCGCACACATCAAAAACACCCGCCAGCATCGTCTCTCTGTCATTGTCAAACGCTTTGTCGTACAAATGCGCATGGGTATCAAACAGTTTCATTTTCCTTTTTTCGCCGCTTTCTTCAAAGCCTTCTCCGCTTTCGCTTCCTTTTCCTCATCCGTTTCATAACGCGGGAAAAGCGGTTCGCCCTTCGCAATCCTCGTCCCGTCCGCAAGGCCGCCCCACGCCGCATCCGAGAGACGCGCCGCCCGGAAATTGTCCTGTCCGAGCTGCCTCCACATATTCTCCGCCGCGATGGGAGTCACAGGTGAGACGAGAAGTGCCGTAATGCGAAGCCCTTCACAAAGATGATACAGCACCGCATCAAGCGCCGGCGCCTTCGTTTCCTCCTTCGCCAGCACCCACGGCGCCGTCACGTCGATATATTTATTCAGCGAGCGGATGTATGTCCACACCGCCCGGAGCGCATCATTGATTTTCCACGCCTGCATATTCTCACAAAACGCCGCCACCGCTTCCACAGCCCCCGCCTCGACCGCCGCCGATGCTTCCGCGACCGCCAAATCCGCCGACGCATCCCCGCGAGAAACGACCCCACCGCGATACTTTTCCGCCATCGACAGCGTGCGATACAGCAAATTTCCCAAATCATTCGCCAAATCCGAATTAATCCGCGCGATGAGACGATCCCGACTGAAATTGCCGTCCTGTCCCAGCTGGATATCATTCAAAAGATAATACCGAATGGCATCCGAGCCGAATTCCTGCAAGAGCGGGATGGGATCCACGACATTTCCCTTCGATTTCGACATCTTCTCGCCGTCCACAATGAGCCAGCCGTGGCCGTACACCATCTTCGGAATTTCAATGCCCAGACTCATCAGCATGATCGGCCAGATAATCGTATGGAAACGCACGATTTCCTTTCCGACCAAGTGTACATCCGCCGGCCAGAATTTCGCGAATTTCTCCGGATTCGATTCGATACCCGCCGCCGTCAGATAATTCACCAGCGCGTCAAACCACACATACACCACATGCTTTTGATCGAACGGCACCGGAATGCCCCACGAAAAACTCGTGCGCGACACGCAAAGATCCTCCAATCCGCTCTTCACGAATTGGATCATCTCGTTTCTGCGCGACTCCGGCTGAATGAATTCCGGATGCTCCTCGACGTATGCAAGCCAGCGGTCCGCATACTTCGACATTTTGAAGAAATACGCTTCCTCACTGACACGTGTGAGCGGCCGCCCGCAATCCGGGCACACATGACCCTCTTCCAATTTATTTTCCGGCCAAAACGATTCGCACGGGACGCAATACCAGCCCTCGTACATCCCCTTCTCGATATCGCCCTTGTCATACGCCCGCTGAAACAGCTTCTGCACCACGACGCGATGCCGCTCCTCCGTCGTGCGGATGAAATCATCGTTGGAAATATTCAGCTCGCGCCACAATTCCTGAAACATCCCGACGATTTGATTCGTATATTCGATCGGCGTCACACCGGCTTCTTCCGCCTTCTCCTCAATTTTCTGCCCGTGCTCATCCGAACCCGTCAAAAAAAAGACTTCGTCCCCGTCCAACCGATGGAAACGCGCCTGGCTGTCGGCAATCGTCGTGCAATACGTATGCCCGATATGCAACTTCGCACTCGGATAATAAATCGGCGTCGTGATATAAAATTTCTTCATGTCTGCCATAGAAACCTCCGCCCTTCTTCTCTATAGAATAATTTGTAAAATATTATATCATATATTTCTCATAAGCCGCAGATTTTCCTATCCATTTCCTGCGTCCTTAAAAACCTCGTCCACAAACAATAAGTTGCAAAAAAGCGGAGTCCCCGCAAAGCTCCGCTCAATTTCTGTGATTACATCCAAATAATCCAAAAAAGAATTTTTTACAGCGTCACGCGAAACGCAATGACGCCTTTTGTGTAGAAAACTTCCAGTTTCCCTTGCATCAGTTTCACCATATCCGCTGCCATGGATAGACCGATGCCGTAGCCCATTTTATCGCTGCTGTGCGAGGTGTCTTCGCGATAGAAACGCTCGAAGAAACGGGTGTAATCGACGCCTTCACCAGCGGCGTAATCATTGGCAATCTCCAGGACGGCTTTGCCGTTCTTTTTCTTTGTCAGGCGGACGGATACCGTGCCTTTTTCGTCGCAATATTTGGCCGCGTTGTCGAGCAGAATGTTGATGAGCTCCGTCAAAAATTTCGGCTCAGCTTTGACGTGGACGGCGGCGGCGATATCTGTTTCCAAGTGTTTCCCGTCCGCTTCAACGAGGGAGCGGAAACTGTCGGCACCGGCCGAGACGACTTGCGTCATGTCGACATCCGTCAGCACGACGTCTTTGGCCGACGTCTCCCCCACTTTCGCCAGCATGACGAGGTCATTGATGAGAAGTGTGAGGCGGCGCACTTGGCGGAGAATATTTCCCGTCCATTCATTTTTTCCGTTGATACATTCGAGGGCTTCGGCATTGGCGGAAATGATGGCAACCGGCGTCTTGAGTTCGTGCCCGGCATTCGTAATGAATCGTTTCTGATTTTCCGCGTTGCGCACGAAGGGACGAATGGCGCGCTTGGAGAAGGCGGTCATGAGGAAGGCAAACAGAATGACACAGCCGAGCCCGAAGAAAATTTCGTAACGAAGTGCCGCCTGGAGTGCGCGGACGTCACGCGTGCAATCCAAAATGACGACCAGGATGCCGTCCTCCGTCGTCGCGACGCGATAAGCGTAGTGGGCTCTTCCTTTTTGGAATTTCCCTTCTTCCGTTCCGGATTGAAACGCGGTCATCGCGGTTTCCAGTGCGCTTTTGGCGTCGAATGCGGAAATATGATTCACATTGACGACTTTCGGCGCGGCGCTCTCATCGAAAAGGACGGAGAAGTAGCGGGTCTGGTAGTAAAATTCCGGCGCACTTTCGGCCCATTCGTCATCAATGAGCCAACCGCCGCCGATGGGGCGTCCCTTTTCGGTGAGGACACCGTTGTTTTGGACGAGGTGATCGAGGACGGCGTGCGTTCCCTGCATCATCGTAATATAGAGCATACCGTGAATGACGCCGACGGCGACGGTGACGATGAGAAAGACGGCAGCGGTCGCGACGGCGATAAATTTCCGGTGCAGCGAGCGAATCATGGCATCCATCAGCGGCCTCCCCTAAGCGTAAAGACGCCGTCTTTTTCACCGCAAAGCTCCGTCTTGGCGCCGATGGCGGTGAGTTTTTCGCGCAGAAAGGAAATGTACATCCAGACGATTTCCGAAGAAATGTCCGGCTCGTCATCCCAGACGCGGCGCAAAATTTCTTCCGTCGGGATTTCTTTTCCTTTATTCATCATGAGAAAACGCATAAGTTTCGTCTCTTTACTTCCGAGGCGCACGGTGCTTTCGGCCGCGAGTTCCGATTCTTCAAGATTGAGTGTGACGTCGCCGACGGAGAGTTCTTTTTGCGCAAATTCACCCGCGCGGCGTGTGAGGGATCGGATGCGCGCGACAAGTTCGCCCATGGCAAAGGGTTTCGTCAAGTAATCGTCCGCGCCGGCATCGAGACCCGTGATACAATCCTCCGTTTCCGTCTTGGCCGTCAGCATCATGACGGGCGTGACGTCGCCGCTTTCGCGAATTTTTTTCAGCACGGAAATTCCGTCCGCTTTCGGCATCATGATATCGAGCACGATGCAATCGTAGCTCCCACTCCGCGCCGCTTCCCAAGCTGCTTCCCCGTCGTACACGGCGACCGTTTCAAATCCGAAATGAGAAAGCACGGCGCACTCGGCATCCGAAAGTGCCTTCTCGTCTTCCGCCAGTAGTATTTTCATTTGTTATTCTCCCTTTTTCGTCACAATCTTCCGGTTCATCGCTTGAAAAGGCTTGAAATTGTGACATGAAATTTTTTCATCCTTTCCCATTCTCCGTTTTCTCGTCAGCTTGAATCGGCTTGAAAACGCAGCCCCTTCCCATCGCAAAGATAAAACTCTGAATGGTCACAAAAACAAATCAGAAAAAACGCAAGCCCCATCAAGCCCTTTCAAGCTTTTTCAAATTTTTTAAGCCTGTTGAATCAAATCCCGTATCGTCTGCATCGACACGTCGCACGACGCCAGCTCGTCGGCGCAGCGTTTCAGCTCACGACCGATCAGCTCCGCATTTGGGATCTCGTGTTTGTATTTCATCTCGTGCTCCAACGCCGCCCACGAATCCATCGCAATCGTCCGAATCTGCACCTCGGCAAAATAATGCCCGCGAGCCGCGTCCTCCGGCACCGCCACGTCCAGAATCATGTGATAACTGCGATAGCCGTTCGGCTTCACATGGCGAACGTAATCTTTTTCTTTTACGACGGAAACGCCCGGCAACTGCAAGATTTTTTCCCTATTTTCATAAATTTCATCAATGAAACGGCACACAAGTCGAAATCCGACGGCGTCCCGCACCTCCGAGACCGCCGCGTCGGCCGTGACGGAGCATCCCTTTCGCGCCAATTTCTCCGCCATGCTCTCATCCGTCTTCAATCGATGCGACATATGCTCAAAAATTTTTGCCTCCGTGTTAAAAGCTTCGATGCCATCCGCCAACTTTTTTTCGACGGAAAGCAGCCCCGCGCGATATTTCCCGTATATATCCATAAAATTTCCTCTGTTTCCGGAAACGTCCGCTTTGACAGTTTCCGCAATTTCTTATACAATACTAGCATTCCAAGCAAGGAAGGGTGTCCGAGCGGTTTAAGGAAGCGGTCTTGAAAACCGTCGACTCTTCGCGGGGTCCATGGGTTCGAATCCCATCCCTTCCGCCAAAAACAAGAGAAGGCTTTGTGCCTTCTTTTTTTTATGCACAAAACCCCTTTGTGGTCAGAAAGCAAACAAATTCATCTGTTCCTCATCCGGCAACCCCTTCAGAATGCCGAGGCTTTCCATCGTTTCCACGAGCGTCGTCGAAACTTTGGCACGGCGCTTCAAATCTTCCTTCGATGTGAAGGGAGCGGCGGCGCGGGCTTCGGCGATGGATTTGGCGACCGTATTGCCCAGCGCGGGCACACAGTTGAAGGGCGGGAGGAGTTTCCCGTCTACGATCAAAAATTCCGTCGCGCTCGAATCGGTGAGGCTGATCGGCAAAAATTCAAAGCCGCGCAGATACATTTCCGCCGCGACTTCCGTGACGACGGCGTTTTTCTTGTCGACATCGGTCGGCGCTTCCGCCGTGGCGACGCGGGAGAGCTCCGCCTTTTGCGCGGCCAATCCCGCCAGATTCACCGCCGCGTTGAATTTCCCTTCAGCGCGAATCGTAAAATAGGACGCGTAGAAGGCCAGCGGATGATTGATTTTGAACCATGCGATGCGAAACGCCATCATGACGTAGGCGACGGCGTGTGCGCGCGGGAAGAGATAGGAAATTTTTTTACACGAATCAATGAACCATTCCGGCACCTTGGCCTCGCGGATTTTTTCTTCATTGTGCGAATCGCCTTTTTCGAGGCCCTTTCCCTTTCGCACGTTTTCCATCGTCTTGAAAGCCGTCAGCGCTTCGACGCCGTGCTCAATCAGATAGTTCATAACGTCGTCGCGCGTGGAAACGGCTTCCTCCAGCTTGACAGTTCCGTTTTTAATCAAATCCTGCGCGTTTCCAACCCACACATTTGTCCCGTGTGAGAAGCCGGAAATGCGGACGAGTTCGGAGAAATTTTTCGGCTTGGTGTCTTCGAGCATTTTGCGAACGAAAAGCGTCCCGTATTCCGGAAGACCGATGCTGCCGACCGTGTTTCCTTTATTCCCGATGATTTCGGCAAGCTCATCCGGCGTGTAGCCCAAAGCCTCCGTGCCGCCGAAAATGGAAACGGTCGCCGGATCGTCGAAAGGAATCTCGTCCGGATTGATGCCGGTGAGCTGCTGCAACATATGGATAACTTTCGGATCGTCGTGCCCGAGAATGTCGAGCTTGAGCATACGGCCGGAAATGGAATGGTAATCGAAATGCGTTGTAATCGTGCCGGGAATCCGGTTTCCGTCTTCATCTTTTTCATATTTCTTATCGGCGGAATATTGGAGCGGCGTAAAATTGTGGATGTCCATATCGCGCGGGCAGACCATGATGCCGGCAGGATGCTGACCGGTATTCGTCTTCACGCCGATGACGCCGGCCGAAATTTTTTCCAAGTAAATATCGTTGCAGGAAATCCCCATGACTTCGGCGTATTTTTTCGCGACGCCGTACGCGTTTTTCTCCTGCAATCCGGAAATGGTCCCGGCGCGGAAGACATTGTCGCGCCCGAAGAGTTCTTCCGTGTATTGGTGCGCGACGCTCTGGTCGTCACCGGAGGAGAAATTGAGGTCGATATCGGGAATTTTGTCGCCATCGAATCCGAGGAAAACGGCAAACGGAATGTTGTGTCCGTTTTTGGAAAGAGGCGCGCCGCACGAAGGGCATTTTCGGTCCGGCAAATCAAAGCCGCCGCCGACGGAACCGTCCGTGTAAAATTCCGACCAATGACACTGCGGGCACACGTAGTGCGGCGGCAGCGGATTGACTTCCGTGATGCCGGACATGGTGGCAACGAAAGACGAACCGACGGATCCACGGGAGCCGACGAGATAGCCGCGGTCATTGGAATGTTTCACGAGCTTGTGCGCGATGTAATACAGGACGCCGTAGCCGTGCTTGATAATCGGCGTCAATTCCTGATGAAGACGATCTTCCACGATTTTCGGTAAGTTATCACCGTAAATTTTCCGCGCATTTTGATAGCACATTTCCGTCAGCGCTTCGTCGGCACCGGTGATTTTTGGATTGTACGATTTCCATTCCTCGGAGAGCGGCTCAATCCAATCGCAAAGCTCCGCCATTTTCCGCGTATTCGTCACGACGATTTCTTTCGCTTTTTCCGGCGGCAAATAGGAAAATTCATCGAGCATTTCCTGCGTCGTCCGGATGTAGACAGCCGGATGCGAATCCTGTTTCCCCGGTTTCGCCCATTTAGCGAGCAAAATATCGCGATTGATTTGGTCCTCTTTGAAAAGGAAATGCGCATCGGATGTCGCGCAGCACGGAAGGCCGGCTTTATCCGCAATCTCGATGATTCGCTTGTTGAGCGCCTGCACGTCCTCGACCGTATTCACTTTCGCATAGCGGTCATCTTCGATCAAAAATTCATTGTTACCGATGGGCTGCACTTCGAGATAATCATAAAATTTGGCGAGCGCCATCAATTCCTCATCTGATTTTTCGTCCAAAACAGCGCGATAAAATTCGCCCATAACGCACGCGGAGCCGTACAAAAGTCCGTCGTGCAGCTCCTCAAGCAGCGGCTTGGGAATGAGCGGCCGTTTCTTGTAATATTTCAGGCAGGACAGCGTGACCAGACGATACAAATTATGAAGCCCCGCCATATTTTTAGCCAGAATGATGATGTGGCTGTATTTTTGCCGGTCGGTGTCCGGATTCTCCGGGATGTTCTCAATCATATAACCTTCCATCCCGTAAAGAATTTTCTGTTTATATTTTTGCGCGTATTCTTGCAATTTCGGGAAAATCTGAATGCCGCCGTGGTCCGTGACCGCAATGGCCGGCGCGCCCCATTTCGCCGCCGTCTTGACCGCCGCTTCCGCATCCGTCAGCCCGTCCAGACTCATTTTCGTATGCAAATGGAGCTCGACGCGCACTTCCTCGGCATCGTCGTCATGCCGGATTTCCTTCGCCTCGCCCACTTCCATCCGGATCACATTCAGCACGAGACGCCCGGTGTATTTATCCAGGCGGACATTGCCGCCCATCTTGACGCACATTCCTTTTTTGAGATTTTGATCGAGCGTCGCCGTATCCTCATTCGCTTCGATGAAACGTTTCCCCAAGATCCCATTCGTGTCATCCGCAACACGGAACGTGTACAGCCGTTTCCCGTCCCGCAGTTCACGCACGTCAAAGGAAACGAGATCCCCTTCGATGATGACATTGTCCGCTTCTTCCCGAATCTCGGCGATATCCGTCGGCGCCCCTTTGATATGTGCGCGCCCGATAAAAATGCCGTCCCATTCTTTCGATTTGGAGGAAACGGGAGCCGCGGCGGCTTGCGGCAGCACATCGTCAAGACGCGGAAGCGCCGCTGTCATACAAAAAGCCGACTGTTCTGCCTCCGGTTCTTCCGTCGGCAGAGGAATCTCGTCCTCACAAATCTCCGCCTGCTCTGAATACGACAAAGGCACCGCTGCCGGTATCTCTGTGCCGCCGACCATCTCCATTCCAACGGGCGGCCGCACAGCGTGGACATTTTCCGTGACATCTTTTCCATTGATAAAAATTTCTTCCGCAAAGGCCAGCTCGGCGCCCAAAGACAAAAGTGCCTCCAGCGCCGCGGCGCCGTCCGTCGCTTGGATGTACATCGCCCGACTTTCCGTGTCGATTTCCATCAGTGTGATGGTGTGCGACTCCGTGCGACATTGCAATCGATATTTCGCCATCTTGTTTCCTCAAAAAAATATCTGACTCGTATCTCAAATGAATAAAATTTTCTTATTTTGCAAAGCGGCCGCTGCCGTTTACGCCTCTCAGGTACGGGCAGGCTTTGCCGTCTTGGGCGCCCCGACCGGTTCAATCGAAACGCCTTCCGTTTTTTCCTTTGCCGTCGTCTTCCCATCCGCCGGTTTCGCGACTTTCCCCGATTTCTTGGCCGCCTTTTCCTGCGCCTTCTTTTCCGCCGCTTTCTTTTTCGGATCCTCTTTGTACGTATAAACATCATCCACAAAATCGTACACGGAGCGGAACGAATCATTTTGTACGCGCCCGTCCGGCCAAGCGACATGGCGGACGACCAAGACATCGTAACCGTCGTGCCCCTCTTCGACCGTCTTCTCCTGCGTCTGCGCCGGATCGATACGCTCTTTCTTCCCGTGCGGCAGCACCGTGCACGACTCTTCCCAGACAGCGACATCCGACGGCACATCCGCCGCATTTCCCAGCACATACACCGTGATTTCTCCCGGCGCATACACCGCATGCAAATAAATGGGCTTCGTCAGCTGATTGCGGAAACAAAAATCAATATACTGATCCGCCACCGTCGCATCCTGCCCAAGCGGCATATAGGCGACCGGCGCAAAATGACAGCTGCGATCCGTGACATCGAGCCCCGCGCGCAGCACCGCGCCGAACAGCGTCGAGCTCACTTGGCAGACTCCGCCGCCGGCATCAGGCACCAATTTCCCATTCAAAAAGACCGGCGCTTCCAAATATCCGTTTTCATACGAGCGAAGACCCGTCGCGCCATTAAACGAAAACGTATCCCCCGGCGCCATCCATTTCCCTTCCAAGGCCGCCGCCGCATGGGCGATATTCGCGCTGCGGTTTTCATCGGGTCCGAAATACGTCGTGAAAACGCCGAGCACCCGGTTGATGTCCTGCAGCGCCTCTTGCGTGAGCGACGACAAGGTTTCTTCCGTCACCGGAATCGGGAGCGCCCCCGATTTCTCTTCCGTCACATACGCCGTCACAGCCTTTTGCAATTTGTCCGCGTCGATTTTCAGAAACGGTCGCCCCGGAAGAAATGTCACGGCGCCGTCATCGGCAATCACCGGCTTAGGCTCCTCCGCCTTTTCGCCGTAGCGTTTCACCATTTCCGAGATTTTTGCCCGAATCTTTTTCTCATCGACCGTCCGCGTGATTTTGATATCCCCGCCGGAGAGAAGCACGCGCCACTGCTCCGGCAAATCGGCAAAAATATTTCCACTCCGCCCCAATTTCAAAATGCGATTCGCTTCCTTCTCCGCATCGAAGGTGACGCCCAGCTCCCGATACGACCACGTCTCTTTCACCGTTTTGTATTCCAGCGGCAATTTTGTTTCCGCCAGCTTTTCTTTTTTCTCCGAAAGCAGCCGGACAAGCGCCTCGCGGCTCATCCCCGATACCGCCGTCCCATCCACCGAAAGACCCGACAGCGTCCCGCTCATCCCGTTGATAAAATACGGCACAAAAACACCCGCACTCAAGACGGTCAATACCAAAAGACCGATGACCCATTTTTTCATATCGCTTGACTCCGATTATTTTTTTACGCAAAAACGCAACAACACATCTTTGATATTCACATCCATGCCCCGCCGCAGCGCATATTGGCATCGGAAGAGCGCGAGCAAAAAATCCTCCGCTTCCTTCTCCGTCATGCGCCTTGCCTGCGCGGCAAGCGCTTTGAGCGCCCACGAGCCGCGAAGCTCCAACCGACGAATCTGCTCGGCGGACGGCACATGATTTCGCTCCATTTCTTTGAGCATTTTGATTTTTCGAAACTGCGACGCGATAAATCCCGTATTTTTCAAAATAGTATCCACATCCGTAAAGACATGATCCGCCGACACCAAAATTTCCTTCGCGTCCCGCGCCGTCAGCTTATCAAAGAAACGGAAAATGCCCCGATCCATAAAATCCGGAAGCGCCGTTTCCAAAAGCGCTTTGGAAATTTCCGGCTCCTCACCCGCCATCAGACACCATTTATCACATTCCGTCATGAGAAACGGTTTTGAGAGCGTCGTCCACGATGATAAGACTTCCAATAAATACGCACGCGCCGCCGGCGCCAAATGTTTCCTCGCCTCATATAGCCGCTCTTCCACGGCAGCCACCGCGTCCTCCGGCTTGAGTAGCTTGCATTCCAAATCCGAGGCGAAAGCAAAAAGTGATTTCACCGCTTTGAGACGCTTGTCCGGTTTCCCTTCCGCCGTCAGGACGACAAATGTTTCCTCCGAAAGCGCCTTGAGCGCGGCCAGCCATTCCGCAAAATCTTTCTCATCATCCTTTCGGAGCGCTTTTTTGAAGAAATACGGATTCTCCGCGATAACGGCCGACGCCGACGAAAACAAAGACTGCCCGTCCAGCGCGTACCGATACGCCTTAAGCGCCGCGCCGCTCTCCAAAACGGTCGGATCCGGCACGTCCCCTTTGAAATAGCGCGACAAAAGTTCTGCCTTTTTCTCCTGCACCAAGACGGCATCTTCCCCGTGCACAATCCATACATTTCTCTGTTTTACCGCCACTTGCTCACCCATTCACCGCGCACGCGCGCAAAAGAAGCCAGACCATCTTGGCCGACATCCGCTGCCTCTACATCATGCAAAAAGAAGAAATCACGGTCTTCTCCCGCTGCCTCCCCTCTTCCTCCCGTGTACACGAAAAAATGGGGAGAGATTGCCTGTATTTTATCACTAATGACGCCGGAAAGAAACGGCGAGCCGCCGCCGACCCAGAAAACATTTTTTCCACGCACCGAAAGCGCTTTCCGCTCGCCGCCGTCCAAATAAAACACATCGCCCGCATTTTCCAGTGCCATATCTTTCGCACCTGCCGTGACGACCGTCCCGTCCGAAAGGGTTTCCGCCCCTTTTGAGAGCCGCCGGATATGTGCCTCCGGATGCACTGCGGCAAACGCACCGGCCCGCTTCGCATTTTGATCCGTCACCCAAATCTCTCCGACCGGAAGCGCCAGTTGAAACGGTGAATCCGTGACGCAATCCGAGACGTCCAGCAATAATAAATCGACGGAAAAAATCCCGTAATACCCCAGAACCGAAACAAGTTCCCGTCCCGCGGCATCGACCGGCGCGCCGCCGTCTTTGTAATACAAAATCGTCCCGGCCGCCGACGACAAAACCGCGCCGCGCGAACTCCCCAAATCCGGCACGAAAAAAATCCGATCCGGCATCCGGTACCATCCCCACGCCGCCGTCACGACCGCCGCGATAAGCCAGCCCGTTTGCCAAATCCGTTTCCGGAGCCGGCCCGTTGCGACCAAAATCGCCGCCGCGTAATACAGCACCGCCCACTCGATACTCATCGCGCCCAGATACAGCGACGAATGCGGCAACTGCGAAAGCCACACATCGATACGCATCGCCGCCCACAACATATAATCGGCCGCAAATAAAAGTCCGGCAGAAAGCGGCGAAAACAAAAACGCCATCGGTGCCGCCAAAAGACCCACAATGATCACCGATTCCAAAAACGGCGCGACAAATAAATTCGTCGGAATGAAATACACGGGCAAGCGATGAAAATTACAAAGCACGAGCGGCACGGTCAGAAATTGCGCCGCCAGCGCCATCGCGATCCCTTCCGCTAATTTCTCCGGCAAAAATCGCACGAGCCACGCCGAAAGCGGACGATAAAACAGCAACAAACCCGCCGACGCCAAAACGGACAACTCAAAACTGATGTCGAAGAGATAATACGGATTCCAAAGCAGCATCGCAAAGACCGCTGCCGCCAGAAGCACAATCCCTTCCTTTTCCCGTTTGAACAAAAGCGCCGACACCGCGAGCGCTCCCATCAACATCGCGCGGACGACCGGCGGCACGAAACCGGCCAGCGCCGCATAGCACACCATCGCCAAAAGCGACGCGATCATGACGACGCACTGCGGCAGCCGCAGCCATTTCCCAAGCAAAACCAAAAATCCGAAAAGAAGCGCCATATGCGAGCCGGAGACAGATAAAATGTGCACGATCCCCGTCGCCGTGAATGCTTCCAAAATGCCGAGCGGCAGTTCTTCGTAATTTCCGCCGAACAAAAGCGTCATCAAGAGCGGTAGGCGCACAGAATCAATGTACGGCGCAAACCGCTCGCGAAGCGCCTCGCGCACTTCATACGAAAGCCGCGCCAAGAAAAATTCACCAGCGCGTCCGTCCTCTCTGACTTCGGCGGCGCTTCCGGCGTACAAACGCCCTATGCGCGTCTCATCCCGATAGCGACTCTCCCAGTCCGGTTTTCCCAGATTTTGCAGGAAACGGATGCCCGAAAGTTCCCCCGCGACGGATAGCGTCTCATCCGGCGCATACAGCCGCTCAGCCTCCGGTACGTACAGATACGCATCCCCGCGAAGCGCTCTTTCTTCGCCATCCGGAAAGGCCACAGAGACGAGCATGACCGGAAACCGTGCATAGCCCGCGCAGCGTTTCCCCTCGCCCGATGTCACAACGGTAAAGCGCCCCTCCGTCCCAATCATCCCGTGCGATTGCTGCCGCCACACCGTTTCCGAAAGTTCCATCCGCATCATCCCGGCAAAGACGAGTGCCGCGAGCGCACACAAAAAGGCTGCGCGCACGCCCCGCAACCGATGACAAAGAAACGCCGCCGCCGCGCAAAGGAGCGCACTCCCGCCCGTCAAAAAAGCGGAGAGAGGAAACGCTTTCCCGCACGCGATTCCCAGCGCCAAAAAGAGCGCCGCCCAGACGAGGAGACGCCGCTCTTTCATATCGTAATCCGATCCGCCACTTTCGCAAAGCGCCCCTGCCCGATGGACGGCACCTCCATCAAATCCTCCACTTTCTTAAAGCCGCCGTGCTTTTCGCGCCATTCCACAATCTTCGCCGCCGTCGATTCTCCGACGCCGGGAAGCGTCCGAAGCTCCAGAAGCGTCGCCGTATTCAAATTCACTTTCGCTTCCCCCGGCGCCGCGATGTCCACGCGATCCGGGCGAAGCGGCACATGAATCGTCATGCCGTCCGTGACCGGCGCAGCCAAATCGACAACTTCTTCCTCCGCATACGCCAAAAATCCGCCGGCCGCTTCCACCGCTTCATACGCCCGCGCCGTCGAAGAAATTTCATAGACGCCCGGCTTGGCGACCGCCCCGGCGACGTATACAAAAATCCGATGACCGCTCCGCTGCGATTCTTCTCCGATTTCTTTTTTGACGACCAAGGGTGCCGGCGCCTTTCCCGCATCGTCGACGACAAAAAAGAAGACGGCCGTGAGCGCCGCGAAAACCAAACCGAAAAGCCAAAGCCATCGCCGGTCCATCTGTTTCCAATCCCAACGCTCCATCGCCGCCTCCGAAATTTTGAAAAATCGAAACCGTTTCCGACACTCAGCAAAAAGCATCCGCAAACGCGCCGTGCGTCTTCATCTCAATCTCGACATAGTGCTCTATGAACGCATCCAGATACGCCGCACAGGTTTGAAAGGTCTCCCGCGACACCGTTTCCGTCAACTTTCCGTCCCATTGATAGAAACGAAACGCGCGAAGCAATTTCGCCGCCGCCTCCGAAAGCCCAAAAGCGTCCATCGGCTCTTCTCCCGCCGGATCAAATCCCGCATACGCCAACAATTTCACAGATAAAAGAAACGCGACCAATGTCGGATTTCTCATCTTGGCCTCCCCCGCCGCTTGCAAAAGAAGTGAAAAGACGTCTCCGTCAGCCTGTCCTTCCGGAAACACGAGTAACGCAATTTCCGCCGCGTAGTACCAGCGCGCAATGTCTTCATACGAAAGCGCCGCAATGGGAAAGAGCAACTTTCCCTCATATTGGACGAAGACGCGGCTGTATTCCTGCAGCACCGCCGTATAGCGAAGATACGCAAACGGAAACAGAAGCCCCGGCCCGTATTTCTTCATCGTCCCTTTGGCGACGAATCCGCCGACCGGCCCCTCTTCACGCGAAAAGAGACGAAGTCTTCGCCCGCCGTCTCCGGCTTTCGCGACTTGCAAGACGACGGCCTCTCCGTTGACCGGTCTTGGCGTCATGTGCGCTCCTCTTGCGCCTCATCATCTGCGGACGGCTGTTCCCGATCCGCTTTCAGTCGCAAAATACGGAAACCGTCCATTCGCAGCACGCGGAACCGCCAGCCTTGGATATCGACGACATCGCCGACTTTCGGAATGCGCTCCAACACCCCGAAGACATAGCCGCCGATGGTATTTGCGCCGCCTTCTTCTTCAAATTCGATGTCCAGCAAATCTTCGACATCATCCAAAATCACCATGCCGTCAAACTCAAAGCTCCCGTCCTCGTGCTTGACGACGGAATTTCCTTCCGGATCCTTTTCCTGCTGAATTTCGCCCACGAGCTCTTCCATGATATCTTCCAGCGTGACCAGCCCGGCCGTCGTCCCGTACTCATCGACGACGACAGCGAAATAAATCCGCCGCGTCCGCATGAGCTGCAAAAGTTTCGACGCCGGCATGACCTCCGGCACCGTGAGAATATTTCTCATAATGCTCTTTGTGTTTCGTTTCCCGCTCGCCATCGACTCAAAAAAATCTTTCACGTGGACGAAACCGATGATATTGTCCTTATCATCCATACAGACGGGATAGCGCGTATGATGCGACGAAGAAATCACATCGCGCATCTCTTCCATGCTATCCTCGTAGTAAAGACACGTCATCTCGCTGCGCGGAATCATGACGTCGATGGCGTGTAAATCAAAGAAATCAAACGAATTTTTCAAAAGGAAATTTTCCAGCGCCGACAATTTTCCGCCGCGGTGACTTTCCTCTACGATATTTTCGATTTCTTCTTCCGAATACGTAAATTCCACTTCATTGGTGAAAGGAATTTTCCGCCATCCCAAATATTTCCGAATCATCCAAAGACCGGCGGAAACAAAAGGCGCGAAACATTTCCCTAAAATCGAAAGTCCCCACGCGTGATTGGCGAGGCTGCGGAGCGGATAGACCAGCGCGGTGTCGCCGGGAATCCGAATCGCCACGACCCAGTACAGAAACATCGCCGCAAAATAGAAACTCCATTCCGCCAGCGTCTCGATGCGGCCGTCCAGCTCCATGATATCGCGAAAAATATCACCCGTTTCCCCAATAAAAAGGACGAAAAAAGCCGCAGCCAAGACGCCCCCGAATTGCGCACCCGCCAAAGTGCGCGCCGGATCTTGGTAAAACGGCTTAATTTTTTCAATCAACTCTTTCGGCTGATCTTCATTATTTTCCACATAACTTTTTCGCACACGCGCCACCGACGCGTACGCGATACTGCAAAATCGGCCGACAAACGCAGCCAAAAACGCGGCTGCCAAATACATCGCCGCCATTTCCAATTGTGTGTCTAAAGGCACCGTATCCATTTCTTATTTTTTCTCCTTATAACCAAGCTCACGCAGGACATAATCTTTATTTTTCCAATCGCGGGTGACCTTGACCCACAAATCCAAAAACACGGGCGCACCGATCAAGCCCTGCAATTCTTCGCGCGCTTCTTGCCCGACGGCTTTGAGCATACTGCCGTCTTTCCCGATGATAATCCGCTTTTGCGAATCCCGCTCCACATGAATCGTGCAGCGGATATACACCTTTCCGTTTTCTCGCTCGGCAAATTCCTCCGTATAGACGCCAATCGCGTGCGGTACCTCGTCGCGCGTCCGCAAAAGCAATTTTTCCCGCACGATTTCCTGCGCCAAAATGCGCTCCGGCTGGTCCGTGATCATGTCGTCGGGGAAATATTTCGGCCCTTCCGGCAAATACCGCACAATCGTCTTCATGAGCGCGTCAAGATTGTCTCCCGTTTTCGCCGAAAGCGGAATGATTTCCTGAAAAGGAAACATATCGCGGTACTGCACGATTTTTTTCATAACCTTTTCTTTAGAAATCAAATCAATCTTGGACAATACTAAAAAGACAGGAACTTTCTTTCCTTCGATCAGCTTCAAAATGTAGCGATCCCCGGCTCCCGGCGGATCATCGGACGCGCAAAGAAATACAATCAAATCGACTTCGCCAATCGCATCCACCGTCGATTTCCGAATCACCTCGCCTAATTTCGATTGCGGCTTGTGCATCCCCGGCGTATCCAAAAACACGACCTGCGCGCCGTCGCCGTTCCACACGCCCGTGATTTTATTGCGCGTCGTCTGCGCATGAGCGGACACGATGGAAATTTTTTCGCCGAGCACCGCATTCATCAGCGTGGATTTCCCCACATTCGGCCGCCCGATCAGTGCGACAAATCCAGAATGAAACGTTTCGTCCATATCAATCCTCATTCACCAATCGCGTCAAACCGCACGCGGACAAAATCGCTTCCTCGGCGGCACGCATTTCCTTTTTCTCTTCCTCTTCGTAATGGTCGTAGCCCAAAATATGCAAAAATCCATGCACGGAAAGATACGCAATCTCGCGCTCCCGGCTGTGCCCGTATTCCTCCGCCTGCTCCGCTGCCCGGTCGATATTGATCACGATATCGCCCAGAGCTGCCTCCTCTTCCGCAAAATCTTCTTCGTCACCTTCATTGAGCGCAAACGAAAGCACATCCGTCGGCGCGTCCACATCCCGATACGTCCGATTCAATTCATGAATGACGGGCGCATCGCAAATAAGGACACTCAGCTCCGCCTCCTCCGGCACCTGCTGCAGCTCCGCGCCTTTTTCCAGCACGCTGCGAATCAGCGCTTCCGTTTCCTCATCAAAAAAGCGCATATCGCTGTAGCTGATTGTTATCTCCATATCAGTTTCCTCTCTCTTTTCCGGACATATTTTCTTCTGCGGATGAAACGCTTCGATTTCCTCTCTGTTTCCGATCTTCCTCGTAAGCGCGAATGATCGCCGCCACCAAATCGTGACGCACGACATCCTCATCGGTAAATGTCACCTGCGCGATATCCGGCACATTTCGGAGCACGCGCACCGCATCGATCAATCCGCTTTTCGTCTGCGGCGGCAAATCAATCTGCGTCACATCTCCGTTCACCACCATTTTCGAACGAAAACCGAGACGTGTCAAGAACATTTTGATTTGCTCGGTCGTCGTGTTTTGCGCTTCATCCAAAATGACGAAAGATTTCTCCAGCGTCCGTCCGCGCATATACGCGAGCGGCGCCACCTCAATGGCTGCTTTCTGCTGCAAATGCAAAAATTCTTCCGGGCCGAACATCGCCAAGAGGCCATCGAAAAGCGGGCGCAGATACGGATTCACTTTTTCCTGTAAATCACCGGGCAAAAAGCCGAGTTTCTCCCCCGCTTCCACGGCCGGCCGCACCAAAATGATGCGCTCGACGTCGTGATTTTTCAAATAAAATGCCGCCAAAGCCACCGCGAGAAACGTTTTGCCCGTCCCCGCCGGTCCGATTCCAAAGGTAATGGAATGCGAACGAATCGCATCAATGTAGTGCTTCTGCCCCTGCGTCCGCGGATGGATGGGTTTCCCGTTCTTCGTCACATTGACGGTGTCCGCTTCCAGGTCAGCCAGCACACTTTCCTTTCCTTCATCGAAGAGGCGCAGCACCTGCTTCACGTGTTGAGAGGAGAGCAAAATCCGATCCCGCGCCATCCGCAAGAGCTCTTCCACGACACGCGACGCGGCCGCCACCGCCTCCGGCTCGCCCTCGATGCGAATCAAATTTCCGCGCCCGGCGACCCGACAACGGTAATGCGCGCCGATCAATTTCAAATAGGCGCACTCATTCTCCATCACCTGCGTCGCTTCACGAAAATTCTCCACGACAATCGTTTGCACCGTTTCTTCGGAAATACCGATCCCTCCTTCAAATTTCTATGGTAAGAAAATTCTTCCCTATTAGGATTCCGTTTCCAATTTTTTCGTAATCCGCATCGCCGTCGGCGTCACGGCGAGTCCCGCCTTGCTCGTCTCCCGTAGCGACTCCGGAAGGAGCGAGCCAATCTGTCCCATCGCTTCTATCACTTCATCGGCCGGAATCACACTATGTACGCCGGCCAATGCCATTTCCATCGCCGTCAAAGCGATCACGGCGTCAAATCCGTTTCTCTTGACGCAGGGAACTTCCACCAGACCCGCGACCGGATCGCAGACCAAGCCCAAAATATTTTTGATCCCAAGTGCCACGGCATCTTCCATTTGCGCGGTCGTCGCGCCTAAAAGATCCAGCCCCGCTGCTGCCGCCATACCAATCGCCGCGCCGCATTCCGCTTGACAACCACCCACGGCACCGGCAATCGATCCCTTTTCCGCGATGATTTTCCCGACCGCGCCCGCCGTAAAAAGCGCCCGCGTATATTCATCATCCGTCGCGTGCCGATCATGCCCGACAGCCGCTAAAACCGCCGGCACAATCCCGCAAGATCCCGCCGTCGGACACGCCACAATGCAATACATCTTCGCATTGGCCTCCGCGACCGCAAGCGCAAACGCCGCCGCCCGCTGACAGACCGGCGATAAAAACTGCATTGGCGCCGAAAGAAAATTCCGCGCATCGCCACCCACCATGCCGCTGGCCGATTTGCTTCGATCCACCAGCCCACGCCGAAGCGAATGGCGAAATACGGGGATCGTTTTCCGCATCCGTGCCCACGTTTCCTCAAACGTCAGCCCCGACGCTTCCGCTTCCGCCCGGCACGCGACAATTCCGGGCGAACAATGCCGCCGCTCCGCCTCCGCAAACCATTCTTTGATGCTGTGATATTCTTTCATGCCTGTGCCTCTTTCGCACCTTTTTCCATCCGTTTCAAATAATATCAAATGCCATCACGCGCACGATATTGTCATTACAAGAAGCGACCTCCGCCAAGACATCCTTCGCGACAATCTCATCCGTATGGATAATCATGACCGCGTCATCGCCGCGCCCTTTCCGGAAGACGCGCATATTGGAAATATTGATGCCGTGCGTCGCCAACGTCTGACACACTTTTCCGATCACCCCCGGCTTGTCGTGATGATTCGTCATGAGCGTATATTCTTCCCCGGTGATTTCCACGGGACTGCCGTCAATCGATGTGATCAAAATCCGTCCGCCGCCCAGAGAACGCCCTACGACATCCACCCGCCGACCACTGACACCCCGCGCATGAATCTCCGCCACATTCGGATGCCCCATCTCCGCCTCCGACGTCGCAAACCGAATCGGAATCTCCCGCCGCGCCGCCATTTCAATCGCGCTGCGTATCTTATCCGACGACGGCGAATAGCCCAGAAGCCCGGCGACGAGCGCTTTATCCGTCCCGTGCCCCTTTCCCGTCTTGGCAAACGAGCCGAAAAGCGTGATTTCCGCCCCGGCGACATCCTCTCCCAAAATTTCCCGCGTCATCCGGCCGATTCTGGCCGCGCCCGCCGTATGTGAACTGGACGGCCCGATCATCACGGGTCCGATAATATCGAAAATTCCCATCATTTCTCTCCGTCAAATCCAATGCGACAAATCGAAATCCTCATCGAGCTCCGTACGCAAATACAGCTGCGCCACGTACATACCCAAAAGCGTCAGCGATGAGCGACGCAGCATACTTTCGTCCCAGGCCTCTTGCAATTTCTCCAAGGCCGGATCGATTTTTCCCAAAATATGCTCCATTTCCTTTCGATCGTAAGAAACGGGTCGTGAATGAAACAGTGCCGACAAAAGCTCCCGTTTCTGCTCGTCTTGTATCCCGCAACGCGAAAAGAAATCCGGAAGCATATCGTCATCGACCACATCCGGCTTGATATATGTGGGATACACACTCGGCACAAAGGCATCCTGCGGCCAATCCGCACAAATGGCTTTGATCTCCTGCGCCTGACAACCGCGATAGGCAAAGACGAGCGGATAAAATTCCCTAAGCACCTCGCCGAAAGGCATATCCTTATTATCCAAGGAAATGCAATGCAAATACTCCAACTGCTGGTAGCCGCTGTACTCGCTCGGCAAATCGTCGATGAGCGGCTTCACGTAGCTCTCGGCATAATGACGAAACGCCGCCGGCGATGTATTTTCCGCATTTTTCGAATAGTAAAAAAGGAGCAGGAGCGACAGCGCCCGAAACGACGCCGTATTCATTTGCGGCATGACCTTCAAAGCGTCGTATGCCAAGATGGTTTTCGTTTCCGTTTTCGAACCAATCACCACATCTTCAAAGGCTTCCGCCAAAATCCGGAGCAGAGAAGCCTCCGGCATCATTGCGTACGCACGCTGCGCGTTTTGCAACGCTTCCTGCACCATAAGATGCTGCAAGACCTCAGCCGCCTTTCGTCCCGTCAGCCGCGCCGAACGCGCAATCAAAGCATGCGTAACCGTCCGCGTATCTTCGGCAACCGTCTTCGATACGGCCGAATATTGTCCCAAGAAATGGCGAATATAATACTCCTCCATCTGCTCGACATCGACACCGCCATCTACGACGACCGGCGCCGGATCTTCCCCGACCGCACCGGACGCTTGCGTCTCCGTCGATTTTTCGGATTCCTGCATCGCCGTTTTTAATTCTTTTTTCGTGAAAACAATCGTCTTGTCCGTGCTGTCACCCGACGCCGCTTCCGTCCTCGCGGAGGCGGTATACAGCGGCGCTTTCGGGGAAACATCCGTCGGGACATCACTGAAAAGCGCTTTCAGCTTTCCCACCACTCCGCTCTCCGGGAGCGAAAAACGGCGCCCCTTGGTACGATGCCCCGCTGCCCGCACAGAATGCTCCGCACTGTCCTTCCCGAACAAAAGCGCACACACGCCGAAAAAAGCCAGCAAAACAGCTGCCACGATAAATATCATAAAGTACACAGAAAGCATACTCTCATCCTTCCGTCGATGTTACACGATAAATTTCTTTAATGGTATCATATTTTTCTATGAGTTTGCAAGCGCTCGCAAAAATATCCGTCAGCCGTTCGGATGCGAAAAATCACTTTTCAAAACAAGCCCAAAACGCTTTCCAATCGTTCCGCCCGCCCGCACATTTTCTCCATATTCGCAAATAATTCTTCTACATTTTGGCTTGCCTTGGCAAAACTGCTCGAAAACTTCGAACTCAACGCTGCCGAAAGAATAAATCCGAAAGAAAAATTTTTATCTGCCACGTCCGCTTTTGCCTCCTTTATTTACAAATTTCAGATTTATGCTATAATGCCAATGAGGTGATAAAAATGTGGTTTGTGATACTTGTGTGTCTATGCGCCGCGTTGACCTGCCCATTTCCGGAATATACCCTTTATATCGTGAGTGTGCCGTTTTTGCTCACCTTCTTAGCTATCATGTCTGATAACACATGGGATGAGAATTTAGCTTTAATTATTCTCTTCCCACTGCTCCTCATTATGATTTTCTGACATCTAAAGCCGTGAACCCTCACGGCTTTTTACTTGCCATTTCCGCATACTCCGCCAGCTCCTCCAAAGAGAGCGACAGGAAAAACGGAATCGGCGTATACGTCACCCGCGAAAGTGAGAGCGCGAGCTCTTTGAGCGGCTTGCTCTCCTGCAAGCCTATGCGAGTAAAAAACCCGCTACCGCCACCGTGATATTCTTGAAATCCGTCGCATTCATCTCCGGCACTTCATCCGGTGCGACCTTATCCGTTTCCTTGGCTTTAATTTTCAATATGTTTTTTGAATGATATAATACTTATAAGAAGCTTTACAGAAAGCAGACAAAATTCTTTGATACGATTCTGCTGCAAAACATCTGAAAAGGAGATTATATGAAACAGTTGGAAACGGGCGGGACGCTTTTATGGGACGAGAATTTTCTTCTTCTTTCGTTCCCGGAAGCCCGTCCGTCTTTGTCCACGGCGATTTACGGCGGCGGCTATCGGACGATTCGCTACGCTTTGAACCAAAAGCTCACCGGCTTTTTTGAAACGGAAGCAGATCTTCCCGGCGGTTCGCCTCGGGAATTTTTGCGGCGCTCGCTTTTGGCACGCGGCTGTGATTTGGATGAAAGCTCGGCACTTCTCACGTCCGCGCGCATGGAATGGCATCGGCACATCGTGAAACGCGACGGGGATCTTATCGTCGAGGCCATTGTGACGGGCGCTTCAGAGCGGACGGCGGCCAGGGCCGGAGATGCCGCCCTCTACCGCGAAGCGGACGGACATTTTTTCCCCTGCGGCACGATCAATATTTTACTTTCGACCAATGCGCGCCTGGAAGAGTATCTCATGGCGCGCGCCTTCATCACCGTAACGGAAGGAAAAACAGCGGCCTTCCAAGATGCCGGCATTGCCTCCGTTTCGACCGGACGCCCCGCGACGGGGACGGCGACCGACGGCATTACGCTCATTTCTTCGCCGCAAGGCTCCGCCTACACGGACGCCGGCACATTTTCCAAACTGGGCGAACTTTTGGCCGCGGCCGCTCGCGACGGTGTGTATGAATGTCTCACGACCTATGTCACGCCTTGGAATCGCAGCGACGCTTTCGTGACGCCCAAAGCCGTCGATATCCAAAAATTAAAAAACGGCGATTGAGCGACGTTTCCTCTTTTATCGATGTCATGCTTTTCATGGACACAGGAAACCAAACGCGCTATAATGATTGAAATGAAATTTTTCGATATGTGATGCTTTCAAAAAGGAGCAAATCTCATGCTGACCGCGGCGGAAATTCCGGATTATATCAGAAATATTTACAAGAAAAATCCTTTCATGTCCGATTATTTTCACGTGGAGATTGAGGATGTTTCCTGCGGCAGCGCCGTCGTTTCCCTGAAAACCGATCCGGCGAAACACACAAATCATCGCGGCATCATTCACGGCGGCGTCATGGCGGCGCTGGCCGATTCCGTCTTGGGCGTCACGGGCGCGAGCATGGGCTGCGTCGTCGTCACGGTCAGCATGACGGTGAATTATATCAAAAATACGAAGCCGGGAAACCGGATGTACGTCAAAAGCCGCGTCGTCCACGCCGGCCGCTCCACGATGTCCATCATGAGCACGCTTTACGACGAGGAGAACGTTCTCCTTTCGGAAATCATGTCGTCCATGATGATTGTGGGGCATTTCGACGAAATCCCACGCGAATGGTGAAATGTCAGCGTCCGTTTACCGTTTACCGTTTACCGTTTACCGTTCGTCACACCCCGTGACAAGCAAAGCTGCTCACGCACGGTCAACGGTCCACGGGTGACGGACCGCACCATCTATGACAACCGCCAATCTTTTCAACCCTAACAAAAAGAGCTGTGACTCCAAGCCAAAACATTGGATTCACAGCCCGTTTTTGTTTTACAAGCTTTTATTCGGCCAAAACGTCTTTCAAAATTCCCACCGCTTTCTCCAGCTGCGCTTTCGGAATATTCAGCGCCGGGAGGAGGCGGATTTTTGTTTTGGCTGTCAGGACGACGACGCCTTTTTCCAAGAGACGCGACACGAGGTCGGCGGCTGGTTTCTCCGTCTCGATCCCCAGCATCAGCCCTTTCCCCGCGACAGACTTCACGCCTTTGGCGCCGGTGAGTTCGCTTTGGATATAAGCGCCCCGTTCTGCGACACCCGCGAGCACCGACTCATCTAGTTCATTCAAAATAGAAATTGCGCCCGCACACGCAATCGGATTGCCGCCGAATGTCGAGCCGTGCGAGCCGTAATCGAAAACGTCCGCCGTCTTTTCGCCAAACATCGTCGCACCAATCGGAAGACCGCCGCCCAGCCCTTTGGCCGTCGAGACAATGTCGGGCGTCACGTCGTAATGCATGTAGCCGTAGAGTTTTCCCGTGCGCCCGTTTCCTGCCTGCACTTCGTCGACGACGAGCAAAATGTCATGCTCTTTCGCGTATTTTGCGACGCCTTCAAAAAAATCTTTTTCGAGCGGATTCACGCCGCCCTCGCCCTGGATCGGCTCGACCATGACGGCACAAATCGTCGGATGGCTCTCGCAGAGCGCGATGAAAGCGTCCAAATCATTGGCGGGCGTATACAGGAAACCGGGCGTCAGCGGGAAGAAATTTTGATGAAAGACGTCCTGCCCGTTTGCCGCGAGCGTCGTCACCGTGCGTCCGTGGAAACTGTTCGTCAGCGTCACGATGTCTGTCCGCTCTTTTCCATATTTGTCGATGGAATATTTCCGCGCGCCCTTAATAGCGCATTCATTGGCCTCCGCGCCGGAATTGGAGAAAAACACGCGCTTCATACCCGTCCGGCGACAAAGAATTTCCGCCAAGTCTGCGCAAGGATTCGTGTAGAAAAGATTGGAAACGTGATTCAGTTTATGAAGCTGCGCCTCGACGGCCGCAATCCACGGCTCATGGCAAAGGCCGAAAATATCGACGCCAATCCCCGTCCCGAGATCGATGTACTCTTTCCCGTTTTCATCGTACAAAAGCGATCCTTTTCCGCTCACGAAGCAGACAGGATAGCGTTTGTACGCGTGCGCCACATAGGTCGAGTCTTTCTCAAATGTATTCATGACCATTCCTCCCTATTTCAAAAAGCGCCGTCGGTTTCCATTCTCCGAACCAATCGGCGCTTACATTATTTATTTGACAAACATCGTCCCCAGCCCTTCATCCGTCAAGAGCTCGATCAAGAGCGCGTGGGGAATCTCGCCGTTGATGATGAAAACTTTTTGGACGCCGGTCCGGATCGCGTCCGTACACGCGTCGACTTTGGGAATCATGCCGCCCGCAATCGTGCCGTCCGTCTTGAGTGCCTCCGTCTCCGCGACCGTGAGACGCCGAATGAGGCTCGTTTTATCGCTCGGATCTTTCAAAACGCCGTCGATATTGCTCATAAAAACGAGACATTCCGCATTGAGCGCCCCGGCGACGCGCGTCGCGACCGTATCCGCATTGATATTGTGCGGCGTCCCGTGCTCATCGATGCCGACGGAGGAAATGACGGGAATATAGCCGCCTTTCAGCGTATTTTCGATGATACCGGTATCGATGTGATCGATTTCACCCACGAGACCGAGTTTCTCATTTTTCGTGTGTACCTGAATCATATCGCCGTCCATGCCGGAGAGCCCGACCGCGAGACCGCCGAGCGCCGACAGATAGGAAACGAGGCCCTTATTCACTTTTCCGGCCAGAACCATCTGCACGACTTCCATCGTCGCCGCGTCTGTCACGCGAAGCCCGTTTTCAAAATGCGACTCGATATGAAGCGCGTCCAACATCTCATTGATATCCGGCCCGCCGCCGTGGACGAGAATGACATTGACGCCGATTAAGTGCAGAAGCAAAATATCCTGCATGACATTTTTCTTGAGGTCGGGATCCGTCATCGCATTTCCGCCGTATTTCGCCACGACGTATTTTCCTCTGTATTCCTTGATGTACGGCACCGCCTGCGTCAAAATTTCCGCGCGAATGGCATTGCTGGTTTCCATCGTTCCCTCCTTTTACAAAACCAATCCGGTCTCCGCCGGAAGGCCGAGCATGAGATTCATACATTCGACCGCCGCGCCGGACGCCCCTTTTCCCAAATTGTCAAAAACGGAAATCACTTCGAGGCGTTCTGCGTTTCCGGAAACATAAATCGTAAGGCTGTCTTTGCCGGCATTCGTATTCGCCGCCAGATACAGCTTGTTCGTCTCCTCCGTCGAAAGCGGCGCGACGGAAATCAATTTCGCCCCCGCATAATGCTTGCGATACAGCTCGAGAATCGTATCGGGCGTCACACCGGAAGCCGACAGGCGATTTGTGTGGAGGCCGACCGTGACTTCCATGCCGGAATAAAAATCCGACACAATCGGCGAAAACAGGGGCTTCTCGGAAAGGCCGCACATTTTTTGAATTTCCGGCAAATGCTTGTGTTTCTGCAAAAGACCATACTGGCGCGGCGATGCAAGCGGCGTCGTTTTTTCGTGCTCATATTCTTGGATCATTTTCTTACCGCCGCCGCTGTAGCCCGTGAGCGATATGACATGGAGCGGATAATCGGCGGGAAGGACGCCCGCTGTGACGAGCGGATACAAAAGCGCAATCGCGCCGCTCGCATGGCACCCCGGCACCGCGACTTTTTCCGCGGACGTGACGGCTTTTGCCTGTGCTTCGGAAAGTTCCGGGAAACCGTATACCCAGTCGTCCAGTGTCCGATGCGCCGTGGACGTGTCAAGAATCCGAATGCCCGTGCCGGCCGTGACGTCGACGATTTCCCGCGCTGCGTCATCCGGCAGACACAAAAACATCAAATCCGCCTCTTTCGCATAAGCGCGAATCGTTTCGTGGTCCTTTCGCTTTTCTTCCGGCAACAACGTGAGCGTGAGGTCGGATCTCGCGGATAAACGCTCCTGCAGACGAAGCCCGGTCGTCCCCGATTCCCCGACGATAAAGACTTTCGGTAAAGCAGCCATGCGGATTCCTCCTTTTTATAAATAATGAAACAAAACGGACGCTTCTGAAAAATGATTATTCAAAAGGATAGTCGGCAAAGCTTGCCACCATGACAGCTTTAATCGTCGGCAGTCGGTTCGCCGCTTCCTGAAACGCTAAGGAAAACGGCGCTTCGAAGACTTCATCCGTCACTTCGATGCCGTCCAACCCGAATCGGTCAAAGATATCTTTCCCGACTTTCGTTTCCGTATTGTGGAAAGCCGGCAGGCAGTGGCAGAAAACCGTATTGGGATTGCCCGTGGCGGCCATCATGTCCATCGTCACGCGATACGGCAGGAACTTTTGAATCCGCTCGCCCCAGAGCTCATACGGATCGCCCATCGTCACCCACACGCCCGTGTAAATCACGTCGAGCCCGCGGACGCCTTCTCTCGGATCGTCCGTGCATGTGAACGTCGCACCCGTTTCCTTTGCTTTCTCTTCGCATTTTACCAAAAATTCCGGCTCCGGGAAATATTCGGCCGGCCCAATGATGCGGAAATCCATGCCGCAAAGCGCCGCACCCATCATGAGCGCGTGCGCCATATTCGACTGCCCGTGCCCGACATAGGCAAAGGAAATCTCGGAGAGCGGCTTTTGGAAATGCTCGGAGAGCGTCAGGAAATTCGCCAGCGTCTGCGTCGGATGATCGTAATCGGTGAGCCCGTTCCAGACGGGGACGCCCGCTTTTTCCGAAAGCTCCGTGACCGCGTCCTGCGCAAATCCGCGAAACTCAATCGCATCAAACATCGAGCCTAAGACGCGCGCCGTGTCCGCAATCGATTCCTTTTTTCCGATCTGACTCCCCGTCGGCCCCAGATATGTTGTCGCCGCCCCTTGGTCTCTGGCAGCGACTTCAAAGGCGCATCGCGTCCTCGTGGAATCCTTTTCAAAAATGAGCGCGAAATTTTTGCCGGCAAGCGTTTGAATTTCCTTTCCTTCTTTCTTGTCTTGTTTCAGTTTCGCCGAAAGTTTCAGATAATATTGAAATTCCGCGGGCGTCAAATCCGCCAGCGTCAAAAATGATTTCCCCATTAAAGATTGCATGCTATCCTCTTCTTATTCTTTCAAAGCTTCCATGACCGCTGCCGCCTCCATCGTCACGCCGAGCGGCAGAATGGATTCATCGATGGCAAAGCTTGCATTATGCAGCGCCGGTGTCCCCGGTTTCCCCGTACCGAGCCACATAAAAGCGCCGGGGATTTTCTGCAGATACGACGAGAAATCCTCCGCACACATCGACGGGAAACGCGGCTCCGTGATGTGCTCTTCGCCGAGATACCGTTTCCCGATTTCCTGCAAGAATTTTATCTTTTCCGGCGTATTGATGGTCGAGCCGTGCCCGCGCACATAGCGAAGCTCCGAATGCGTGCCGAACATCGTGTCCAGCCCCGCCAAAATCTGCCCGAGCCGCGCCTCCATTTTATCGCGCAGCGCCGGTGTATACGTGCGGACCGTCCCTTCGAGGTACGCATCCTCTACGCCGACATTGTAGCGCGTGCCGGCATTCATGAGGCCGATGGTGCACACGACATTTTCCATCGGGTCCATTTCCCGGGAAATGAGCGTCTGCACGTCAATGACGAAATGCGACGCCGCGACGAGTGCGTCCGTCCCGTTGTGCGGCTGCGCGGCGTGCGTCGATTTCCCTTTCACGTGCACATAGAAACGGTCGGACGCCGCCATCAGATTGCCCGGCTTGAGCCCGACAACGCCGAGGGGAAGCTCCGGCCAGACGTGAAGGCCGTAAATTTCGGACACATCGTCCAGCTTGCCGCTTTCGACGAAATGCCGCCCGCCGCCAATCGCCGCTTCTTCCTCCGCCGGCTGAAACACGAGCTTTACCGTGCCCGCGATATGTTCTTTGAGCGACGAAAGCACCGCCGCCGCGCCGAGCAAAATCGCCATGTGGCTGTCGTGCCCGCACGCATGCATCACGCCCTGATTTTCCGACGCAAAGGGAAGTCCCGTCTGCTCCGTCACCGGCAGCGCGTCCATATCCGCCCGAAGCGCCACCGTCCGCCCCGGCTTTACGCCTTTTATGACGCCCAAGACCGCCGTCTCGAAAAATCCCGTTTCAAAAGGAATCCCCAGCGCCGTGAGCTGTTCTTGGATGTATTTCGACGTCTCGACTTCTTTCCCCGACAGCTCCGGATGCCGATGAAAATGCCGCCTCCATTCCACGACCTTGGGTAATACTTTTTCCACGGCTTCCCGTATCATGTTTTCCGTCATAATATAAACCTTCTTTCTCCTGTAAATTTATGCAACGATTCTTTCCGGAATACGCTGCACGACAATCGCTGCCTCTAAAAGAAATTCCAAAAATAAAATTGAAATAATTATACAGTCTTGCGAATAATTATGCAAGATATTTTTTCTGATTTTCTCGTTTTTCAGCGCCAAGAAAAAATCCTTACCGACAAGAGACAAGGAAAAAACGTACTTTTCGCGTTTCGATTTCTTTCCCGTTTCCCGTAAGTAAGGATAAGATTTTTATTTTTTGCCGCCCAGATACGCCGCCATGACGCCCGGATCCGCTGCGACTTCCGCCGCCGGTCCTTCGAGAAAAATTTTCCCCGTTTCCATGACATACGCATAATCGGCAATCTGGAGTGCTTTTCGCGCATTCTGCTCGACCAGAAGAATCGTCGTGCCCGCCCTGTTGATTTCCTGAATGACTTCAAAAATTTGCGCGACAACAAGCGGCGCAAGACCCATGGACGGTTCATCCAAAAGCATGAGCTTCGGACGCGCCATCATCGCACGCCCAATCGCCAGCATTTGCTGCTCGCCGCCCGAAAGCGTACCGGCGTATTGCGTGCGACGCTCTTGGAGGCGCGGAAATTTCTCAAAGATTTTTTCCATATCTTCGGCAATCCCCGCTTTGTCGCTGCGCTTATATGCGCCCATTTCCAAATTTTCCTTGACCGTCATTGTCTGCAAAATCTGACGGCCTTCCGGCACGAGCACCAGGCCATCGCGGACGTTTTGGTACGAATGTTTCCCGTTGATGGAGTGCCCTTGGAAAAGAATCTCCCCTTCCATCGGCTTCATAATGCCCATGATGGTCTTCATCGTCGTCGATTTCCCGGCACCGTTCGCTCCGATGAGCGTCACAATCTTCCCTTCCTCGACGGAGAGACTAATGCCTTTCAGCGCTTTGATGTTGCCATAACCGGCGACGACATTTTTCAGTTCCAAAAGCATTTAGTCTTCCTCCTTTCCGAGATAGGCCTCGATGACGGCCGGATTATTTTGCACTTCCGCCGGCGTCCCTTCCGCCAGCTTACTCCCGAAATTTACGACGATCAAGCGATTTGTCAGATTCATGACGAGATTCATATCATGCTCGATCAAAATGACCGTGATGCCGAATTGCTCGCGAATGCCGCGAATGAGCTCCGTCAGAGCCGCCGTTTCCTGATCATTCATCCCCGCGGCCGGTTCATCCAGCAAAATCAGCTGCGGATGAGACGCCATCGCGCGCGCGATCTCCAGTTTCCGCTGCTTACCGTACGGAAGCTCGGTCGCGATATGATCCGCCACATCGTCCAGCCCCACATATTGCAAAAGTTCATGCGCTTCACGGACGGATTCGGCTTCCTCTTCGCGCATGGATTTCGTGTGGAGAATACTGCCCAAAAGCCCCGTATGAAGACGTGCATGGCGGCCGACGAGAATATTTTCCAGCACCGTCATATTCGCAAAGAGACGAATATTTTGAAACGTGCGGGCAATCCCGCCATCGATGATTTCATGTGTTTTCTTGCCGAGGAGCGACTGTCCGTCAAAAAGAACATCGCCGCTTGTCACGGGATACACGCCGGTGATCATATTGAAAATTGTCGTCTTCCCGGCGCCGTTCGGCCCGATGATGCCGAAGATGTCTCCCTTCTCCACGGAAAAGGAAATATCGGAGAGGGCCGTGATGCCGCCGAATTTTTTGACGACATTCCGAAGTTCGAGTAGCATTTATTTCCCTCCTTTGGCCGGTTTCAATTTTCCATTGAGATAGCGCATCGCATCATAGGACAAAATCCCGTCGGGACGGAACGCCATCAAAATGACGAGCATCAGACCGTAAATAATGTCACGATATTCCGAAAGGCTGCGGAGCGACTCCGGCAAAACTGTCAGAATGCTCGCGCCCAGAAGCGGCCCCCACATGACATTCGAACCGCCGAAGACCGTATAGAGCAGCATATCGACGACTTTGTGATATGTGAAATCCGTCGGGCTGATGAAATACGTGGCATGGGCGTAAAGCGCCCCCGCAACGCCGGCAAAAAACGCACTGAAAAGGAAAGACATCATTTTATAATACACGACCGGAATCCCGGAGAGCGACGCGGCGTATTCATCCGCCTTGACCGCCGCAAACGCACGCCCGATGCGCGAATGTTCCAGCCGGTACCAAAACGTGAAAATCACAGCGACGAGAGCCAAGAGAATCAAGCACATCAAAAGCTGCCCCGTCACTTGGTAATCCAAGCCCATCGCGTCCATCAGCCCAGTTTCCTCAGCAAACGAAGAAAGAGAACTCGCCATGGACGGAATCCCGGAAAGCCCGAGCGCCCCATTCGTAATCTTCAGATTGAGCGCGATGACGCGAATGACTTCGCCGAAACCCAGCGTCGCAATCGCCAGATACAGCCCGCGAAGCCTGATTGTCGGCAGCCCGACCACCATCGCCACCGCGGCTGCCATGATCCCGCCGCACAAAATCCCGACCGGCATCGGCACCCCCAGCTTCATCGTGATGATCGCCGACGTATACGCGCCGAAACTCATGAACCCCGCATTTCCCAAGGACACCTGCCCCGTGCAAAGCGTCATGTATATGGACAGTGCCAAGAGCGAATTGATACACATGAAAACGAAAACTTGCAAATAATATCCGTTCAGTATTTCTTCCATTACGGTCTGCCTCCCTTCCCGGCTTTGGAAAACAGACCCTCCGGCCGCAGAAACAGAATCAAAATAATCATGCCGAAAGCGACGGCGTCACGATACGTCGATGCGCCGTAGGCCACACTGAAAACCTCGGCCACGCCCAAAATGAAACCGCCGGCCATCGCGCCCTCCACGTTTCCGAGGCCGCCCATAATGAGCACCGCCAGGCCTTTGAAACCCATCGCCGTCCCCATCGTCGGCTCAATCGCATTGAACGAAAGCCCGATCAAGACACCGGCCGCCGCGCCCAGAGCCGACGCCAGCATGACCGTGAAGACGATAATCTGATTCGTATTGATACCCAAAAGACCCGCCGTTTCTATATTTTCAGACGTCGCCCGTACCGCTTTCCCGATTTTCGTCTTATTCAAAAGCAGCGTCAAGAGTAGCATCAAAACGACCGCCGTCCCCAGACTCACAATCTGGATACCGGAAATCCGAAACGCTCCCATATCGATGAGCTCCGTCGAGACCATCGCCGGGAACGAACGCGTCTGCGGCCCCCAAATCATCAGCGCCACACTTTCCAAGAAAATGGAAACACCAATCGTCGAAATGAGCGGCGCCAAATGCGTGACCTTCCGTCGACGAAGCGGACGCAGGGCGAAAAATTCCAGAAGGCTTCCCAAGATAGCCCCGCCGGCCATCGCCCCCAAAAGCGCGGGGAAAATCCCCAGCCCCGCCTCTGTGACGAGCAAAAGGCCGATATACGCGCCGAACATGAAAATTCCGCCATGCGCCATGTTCACGATATTCAGCACCCCGAATACCAGCGTATACCCGATAGCGATGACCGCATAGGCGCTGCCCAAAGTTAAACCGTTGATAAGCTGCTGCGAAAACACGATCCTATCCCTTTCCTAAACTCCGGCAAGTTTTCAAATTCTCCCGTCTCCCCTGCCGTTTTGAGAAACGAGTTTCAAAAACAAAAATACCCCCGTCGGCAACAATGCTGACAGGGGCGCAAAGCGCGGTACCACCCTATGGTTTCACTCACAGAGACGAAAGAAATGAGGAGATAAAAAAATCCCCCACCCATCTTCACGGATAGGGGCGTCTTGCGCGGTACCACCCTACATTATACTCTCATCTCGGACCCGTAACGCGGGCACACGCCCTCCCTTACTCCATTCGGGGAGAGAGCTCACGAGTGATATATTGGGAAGAAGGAATGCACCGCCTCACACCGTCCGGCAGCTCTCTTGTGTCATGGACCTTTTCCTTTTTGCTCTCGATCATCGCCTGTCACTCTCTAACGCGAGTCGCGCCGCAGACTACCTTATCCCCTGCGGAACTCCGGAGTGAGCTCGCATCCCGCCGCCCGTCGGCTCGCACCCACCGCCGACTCTCTTCGCCGCCTTGCCGGGACACTTTTACTCCTTCATCGTTTCTGTTTCTGAATTATGGAATATATTATAAGGAGAAACCGGATTTTGTCAATAGATTTTTTATGAGAAAGACGCACAGAAAGGGAGAAATCCCGCTTACTTTTTCAGCAGATACAAAATTTCGCTCAACTTTGCCTACTTTTCAGCAAGACCCCCGATTCCGACTTACCGTAAAGATGATATATAGCTCCGAAGAAACGCCTGCGTCCGCACGCGCACATTTTCCTGCAAATTCCGGTAGAAAAACATATAATCATACAAATGATAGACCCCGTCGGGAAAAATGATATTATGATAATCGGCGGGAACGATATCCGTCGCGATGAGCGTCCCACGCTCGCCGTCAATATAGGCACCGGTCAAGAAAGGCGTTTCCTTCACCATTTTCCCGTCCGCGCCGAAAAAACATGCGCCGAGATTTTGGAAACGGGAAGCAACCGTGCCATCTGTCCGCCAATTCAAAGGATTGATGGAAAGTGTCCGCACACCCCGCGGCACGAGGAGAGATTCTTCGATGCCTTTCGCCTCTGTATTGAAAGAGACAAGGCATCCGGTATCAGCCTCACCTTTTGCCATACACAAATGCGGATACGCTGCCAAATCCGCATCCGTCACACGCCAACCGAGAATATACGCCGCGACAAGATGATTTTTTACGCGAGAGTCGGCACCGAATTCTTTCATAAGTCTCAATACCATATCGCCACCCTGACTGAATCCCGCCAAGATGAGCGGCCGCTCCGGTTCCTGCGATAAGAAATGTTGAAATGCGGCACGAACATCTTCATAAGAAACAGCCAACGGCGCTTCCCGCTCCGCCTCCGGTTTCCCGTAATAAGACAGCGTCATTTGCCGATAATACGGCGCATAAAAATCGGCCGTCTCATCGTAAATCCCCTGCTCCATACGAATAGCCGCCAAAAATTTTTCCCGCATCGCCGCATCCGTCACATCCATGTGGCTTCGCCCGTCCTTCCCGAGATCGACCGTTGGCGCGACAAAAAATACATCCGCCGCGTGCGTCTTTTCGTTTTCCCATACGGCCCAATTCTCCGGGTCGGCATAATCCAGAGCAGCCGCATACCCGACACAAACGACCGCCAATGCCATCCATATACCAATCATCCAAGAAAAAATCTTCTTCATCTTGTTCTCTCCGTTTCCAAAATAAATTTTCTTCGAAACTTTTTCCATTGTATCACACACAAAAAAAGATGTGCGGACTTTCCACACATCTCTTTCTTTCGGATTAACGCTTGGAGAACTGGCTTGCTCTGCGCGCTTTCTTAAGACCGTATTTCTTACGTTCTTTCATACGCGGATCGCGCGTAAGGAAACCGGCGCTCTTCAAAAGCTTTCTGTAATCTTCGTCCACTTCCAAAAGCGCACGACTGATGCCGTGACGAATCGCGCCCGCCTGACCCGTACGTCCGCCGCCTTTGACATTGGCGATGACGTCGTAAGCCGCCGTCGTGCCCGTGAGTTCGAGCGGCTGCTTAATGATGAGTTCCAGCGTCTTCAAATCAAAATAATCATTGAGCGAACGCCCATTGATCGTAATATTTCCCTGTCCCGGAACCAGACGGACTCTGGCAACGGATGTTTTTCTGCGGCCCGTGCCGTAGTAAGTAGCTTCTGCCATGTTTGTACCCTTCCTTTCCGTTCTCAGCGAATATCAAATGTCAGCGCTTCCGGCTGCTGTGCCGCATGCGGATGCTCGTTTCCGGCATACACATGGAGCTTTCTGTACATCTGATCGCCGAGCTTGTTCTTCGGAAGCATCCCGCGGATGGCATGCTCGACCATTTTCACCGGTTTGTATTTCAGCATATCGCCGGCTTTCGTATAGCGGTCGCCGCCGACGTATCCGGTATAACGGAAATAAATCTTATCCGTCAGTTTCTTGCCGGTCAGCACGACTTTGTCTGCATTGATGACGATGACATAATCACCGGTGTCGACATGCGGCGTGAACGTGACTTTATTCTTCCCGCGAAGGACTTCCGCCACGCTGGCGGCTAGGCGCCCGAGCGTCTTGCCTTCGGCATCGACAATGTACCATTTCCGAGTGATATTGCTCGAATTGGCCATAAATGTATCTTTCATTCTCTTTCCTCCTAGAAAAATCGGAATGCAAGATCCCATCCATCCTCCGGGGCTAGTGGTCTCCGGACAAGTCTCGCAAAAGGTATTTTACTTCCTTCTTTCTCAAAAGTCAACAGGAATAAACAATTTTTCTTAAATCTGATAGGCCACGCCTTCCGCCACGACGGAAACAATTCCTCCGATGGAAAGCTTTGTGACGCGGCCTTCGGAAATTTCTGCATCGGCATAAATAAGGCCGCCTTTTTGCGCGGCTTCGATATGCACCGCGTCTCCCGTTTCGAGCGCGAGCGCCGCTGCCAGAGCCGCCGTGCCGCTGCCGCAGCTTGATTCATTGACGAGTGTATCTGCCTCCCGCACATAGACGAAAGGATTTAGACGATGTCCGTCGTAAAATAAAATCCCGATGGCCTCCGCCGTTTCTCCGCAAGCCTCCAAAATCAAATCAATAACTTCTCTTCTTTCCGCCGCGCGCGGCATCTCGGAAACGAAGAAGCAAAAATGGCAGATCCCGGGAAACACGACGTTCCACGCGTCATGCTTAGCGATTTTCACCTTATCCGTGTACACCGGAAGCGGCATTTCGCCCGACACATCAAAAACCGATTCACTCACGAGGCGCGCATGGCATTCTACATTTCGCCCCAGCCCCGTACACGCGACGCTATAGTCGGCCGCCTCTTCCTTCCCGCCCGCTTTTCGCACGCAAAAAAGTTGCCACGCCGCCGCGGCGCGCACCGCGTTTCCGCAAAATTCACCGCCCATCATCGAGACGAAAATATCCGCCCGGCGCGGCTTTCTCTCCGCCAAGAAACCGACCTGCTCGGCCGCCAGGTTCGTTTCCTCCATCAAGCGCTGCGAAAACGCCGCCCGCTCTTTTGCCGGCACGGGATCTAAGACAAAAATCGTCGTATTCCCCGACGGATTCATTTTTACAAAACGACAATTCATTTATCCGCTTCCCTGCTTTTCCTCAATGACTGAAACCAATTTTTGTTTATTCTTTGCCGACAGAAACAGAAACGGCACGGAAATCCGCGCAAGCCCGCCTTCCGCATATGCGCCGACATACATCTCCGTCCAACCGTGAGAAAATCCCGTAATGTCCTTATACGAAACGGCCAAATATTCACGGCGCAACCGAAACGCATTATGCCGCCGTTCCCACACGAGGCCTTGCGTCACGAGAAGCCACTCCTCCGTCGCCAGCACGACGGGGACATGCACTTCGTAAATGCGCCACAGGAAAAAACAAACGAAGGCCGCCGCCGGCCAATACATCCACGGCGACGTCTGCATGGCGTAAAAAATCATGACGGCTGATGCCAGCGAATACAGGACGGATGTCACGATCACCCACCATTTCGCCCTCGCCGCTTGCCAAATCAAAGCGCCGTGTACCGCTTCGTCGTAATATGTCAGCATGATTTATGTGCCGGCGATTGCCATTTTTCACGGCTCCGCGGTTTCCCCAAGACGGCATCATAGCACACCCAGCGCCGCATCGCTTCTTCCGCACTCTCGCCGCCAAAGGCGCCGATGGGCTCGGTCTTTCGCGGCGAGACTTGTTTCATTTTCTTCGCTTCTTCCGCCCGCCGTCGCGCCCGCTCCGTCTCTGTCGCTCCCATGACGCGAGAGGCAGAAGAAACGGTACCGGCGCGGCTTGAGGAAACCGTTACACGGACCGGCGCAGGCGTTTCCGTTTTTTCCGGCTGCGGATGAACGGATTCCGCCTCCGGCGCTTTTTCTCCCCAGGCCATCCGAAGGCGAGCCCGAAACCCTTCCGCATCAAAGCCTATTTCTTTCGCACCGCCTCCGGCTGCCTCCGGTGCCGTGCGCTTTGTTTCCTTCGACTTAGGGGGTTGAGACATCGGCGCGCGCTGTTTCTTCCGCCGTGCGTCTTGCTTCTTCACCGCGACGATATAAATCAAAAATACCGCCAACAGCAACAATCCAAAATCCATCTGTTTCCTCCATGGCATCCGTTATCCGTTTGCCGTTTACCGTATCTCACATAGAATTGAAAGCCTGAAAAAGCTTGATGAAGCTTTCATCTCGAAATCAAGCCCTTTCAAGCCTAAAAGCGCTTTGTGCGCACAGTTCACCGTGAAACGAATGTCTGACAAAGGAAAACAATCAATGCCCCGCCGGATCCTCCCCGGCAATCGTCTTTCTCATGCCCGTGTCGGCGGCAATGTTTTGCATATTGTAATAGTCCATGACGCCCAAATGACCCGAGCGCAGCGCATCGGCCATCGCACGCGGGACATCCGCTTCGGCTTCGACGACTTTGGCCTGCATTTCCTGTGTGTAAGCGCGCATTTCCTGCTCTTTGGCGACCGCCATGGCACGGCGCTCTTCCGCACGAGCCTGCGCAATTTGTTTATCCGCTTCCGCCTGGTCGGTCTGGAGCTGCGCACCGATATTTCTGCCGACATCCACATCGGCGATATCGATGGACAAAATTTCAAACGCCGTCCCGGAATCGAGTCCTTTGCCCAAAACGGTACGGGAAATATGATCCGGATTTTCCAAGACGTCCGTATGACTCTCCGATGAGCCACATGTCGTGACGATGCCTTCGCCGACACGCGCGATAATCGTCGCTTCCCCCGCGCCGCCGACGAGACGGTCGATATTCGCCCGCACGGTCACGCGTGCCCGGACTTTCAGTTCAATCCCGTTCTTAGCGACAGCGGAAATGACAGGCGTCTCGATAACTTTCGGATTGACGCTCATCTGCACGGCTTCCAACACATTTCGTCCGGCCAAATCGATGGCGGCCGCCTGCTCAAAGGAGAGAGCAATTTGCGCCCGATGGGCCGCAATCAAAGCATCAACGACATTGTCCACGTTTCCGCCGGCCAGATAATGCGCTTCGAGCTGATTCACATTGAGCGCGAGCCCCGCCTTCGTCCCTTTAATCAGCGGCAAAACAATCATCGTGGGCGATACGCGCCGAATCCGCATCCCAATTAAATTAAAAAGGGAAATATGCACATCGGCCGCCAACGCCGAAATCCACAGCCCTACCGGAACAAAGTGGAAAAAGACGGACAGGACGAAAATAATCAAAAACAGAAAAGCGATGAATGAAACGAATTCCATTTCTTATCTCCTTGTAGAATAGATACGTAAATCTTCGGATGATTTGGTTTTGTGGCGTTTGTGACGAAAAACTTTTGCGAAATAGAGATGAGGGGCATACCTTTGAGGATGCTTAAGGAACCGCTGATTAAATCGAAGAATCTAATTTTGTGGCATAATTATGCAATACGTGCGCCCGCGGACTCCTTAAATAGCCTCACTATTTG
>CAVEFO010000007.1:0-50713 GCA_963615055.1 Lachnospiraceae bacterium | reverse complement strand
TTCAATAACTGCTCACTGCTAATTCCTAACTTCTAACTGTTTTACCCTGGCGGCGTCTTCTTTCTCTTGTTTCGTTCTCTTTCTTCCACGGGGAAGAAAGAGAATGAAAAACGACAGGAGTTCTGCGGGGAACCGCCCCGCGTGATTTTATATGAGAAGCTATGAGAAAACATGAAAATATTTTTTCACAGCCGCCACCACTTAAAACTAATATCTAACAGCTAACAACTAACAACTATCTTGCGCCTGACAAAAAAAGCCGAGCGCACCAAAAAAGGAGTCACCCCCGAAAGAGTGACTCCCTTTTCATTTCTCACAAACCGGAAGAAAAATTATTTCTTCACTTCCCTCTTCCCATCATCAGAAGACGAAACAATCTCATGCGAGACATCCGGCAACATGCCGTTCTTTGCCATGAGCTTTTCGACCGCCGCTTTGAGTTCGGCGATTTCTGCGTCCTGCTCGCTCATGCGTTCATTCTGCGCGTTAATCTTCTTGACGAGCGCCGCCTTGGAGAGACGAGCCGACGGCTTGCCGTTGCTGATGCTGAAGGCCACGCCCGAATTGAACATGCTTTCGCCGCCCGCAAACGAGCCGCCCACACTCAGCATCACGCGATCATTCGGACGGATGAAGGCGCCCATCGCAATCGCATTCGCATTCTTGTAATGCCCGTAGCCGATTGCATACGTCACCTTGTCATCCGGATCGAATTCGAGCGGATGGAGCGAAGCGAGAGCTGCGGCACCGGCGCCGACTTTGTTCACGCGCGTTTCCGTTTCCGCCATACGCGTTTCCACACCCGTCATCCGGTTATCGATATTCTTGACCTTATTCTCCGCCTCTGTAATACGGCTGTCAAAACCATCGACCTTATCGGAAACTTCATTCAACTGTTTCATGTTGACCGCGTCATTATCATTGACACCGTCCGCCACATTCGTCAGCCGACGATTATTGGTGCCGTCACCGAAGGAAACGGTGCCGGATTCCGAAGATGTCGAGCCCTGGCCGATGGCAATCCCGCCGCCCGTAGCCTTGCTGTCCGTGCCGATGGCGATGGAATTCTCACCCTGCGCTTCTGCATTCTTGCCGATAGCAATCGAGCCGTCGCCGCCTGCAATCGAGCCGGAGCCCATCGCCGCGCTGTTATTGCCCGTCGCTTGGTTGTTGTACCCATACGCCGAAGCATTCTCGCCCGACGCTGTATTCCCGGAGCCGGATGCGGTCGAATTCGTGCCGGAAGCTTCATTTTGGTAGCCCGTTGCCGTCGAATTTTCGCCTGTCGCTTTGTTGTTCGAGCCCGTTGCCGTCGAATTTTCCTTCTCGGCAATGTTATTGTTCCCGATCGCCGTGGAATAATCGCCCTTCGCCTGGTTCTCCGTACCATACGCCGAGCTGTTGTTTCCTGTCGCTTGATTGTTGTTCCCCGTCGCGGTGGAATGGTCTCCCGTCGCGGTATTATGATAACCGAGCGCCGAAGAAGCGTCACCGCCCGTCGTGTTGTAACTGCCGATAATCGTACTGTGCGTGCCGCCGTACGTATTGCCTTCGCCGACGAGCCCGCTCAGCTTGTTCTCTACCGTGTCGAGACGGCCGCCGATATTAGACGTTCCGCTGATGCCGTTCTTGTCCAAAATATCCTGGACATCTTCCAAATCCTTCTGCGCGACCTCGAGATCCTTCTTCGCGAGCGAGAGGTCATTCTTTGCATCCGCGATGCTCTGGCTGATATCCGTATCCTTCGAAATACCGTTGTCTTCCAGCACTTTGTAGACCGCATTGAGCTGAGACACATTGACCGCATCCGTATCCGCGACGCCGGCCGCCACATTCGTAATCTTGCGCGTGAGGCCGTTGCCGCCGACGGAAACGGTGTTTTCGACATTGGCAATCGAATCCGAGCCAATCGCGACCGCCCCCTTGGCCGTCGCTTTCGCTTCATAGCCGATTGCGACAGTCCGTTCCGCAGAGGCATTCGCGCCATAGCCGTACGCCGTGGAATTCAGACCGTGGATGACATCGGCGCCGAAATCCGTCGAGAGCCAATGATCGTCCGCACCGTCCGCACTCGAGCCGTAATCGACGACGCCGATATTATTGATTCTTTCCTGCAAAGTCTTCAGGTTGACCACATCGTGCTCATCCTTCGCATCGCCGACATTCGTAATCACACGATACGTGCCGGTTTCCGCATCACCGACGGAAACGGTGTTTTCATTCGTTGCGACCGAGCCGGAGCCGATCGCCACGGAATTCTGCGCTTTGGCGACCGCATTGAAACCGATTGCCACCGACTGCGTATTCTGCGCATTTGCGCCATTACCGTACGCCGTGGAATTCTCACCGTGAATGACATCCGTCTTTCCGAAGTCCGTGGAAATCCACTTGTTATCAGTCCCCTCTTCCTGATTCCAATCAATGATGAGAGAATTTTTCAACTGGCTGACATTCGCCACATCCGTATCCTCGACACCGGCCGCTACATTCGTGATCCGGCGGGTTTCCGTGACGACCGTAGCGCCATCCATATAAGTCCGGCCACCGACGGAAACGGTATTTTCCTGCGTCGCGACCGAATTCGAACCGATTGCCACAGAATTCTCCGCCGCTTCCGTTGTCGTCGCGTTGTAGCCGAAAGCGGAAGAAGTCTTTCCGACCGCATTCGCGAGATACCCATACGCCGAAGAATTCTCTCCGTGCGTCGTCGTCAACGCTTTGCCGAAGTCCGTGGAGAGCCACTGCGTTTCCAGCGTCTTGTCACCACTCCAGTCGACGATACCCGCCTTGCTCATCTTCTCATCGAGCTGCGATACATTGACCGCATCCGTATCATTGACACCGGCTGCCACATTCGTAATCCGGCGTGTCACGCCGTTGCCGCCGACGGAAACAACATTGCCGTCCGTCTCGGTGACGACCGAACCTGCGCCGAGAGCGATGGCACCGACATTGGTATTGCCGCCATTCGCCACCTTCGCGCCGTAGCCGAGTGCCACTGTGCGGACACCCGCCGCTTCCGCTTGGTAGCCGTACGCCGTCGAATTATCTCCGTGCGTCAGATTCTGATTGAAATCCGTCGCGAGCCATTGCTTCTCGGCCTCTTTGTTTTCACTCCAGTTGACAACAATCGCATTCTTCAGCTGGGCCACATTGACGGCATCCGTACCGTTGTTGTAATTCGCATCGCTTTCCTTCCACGTGCCAGGCGCCACATTCGTGATCTTACGTGTCACACCGTTGCCGCCGACGGAAACGACATTGCCGCTGTCTGCAGCGACGACGGAATTGGCACCGAGAGCGATGGCGCCGGTATTGCCGGATTCTTCGACAACCGCATAATACCCGAAGGCCGCTGATTCCTTCGCCTGCGCATTCGCCCCATAGCCGTACGCTGCCGAATTCGTGCCCTTCGTGTTAAATTCCAGATTGATATCCGTCGAGAGCCACTGATTCGCATTCGTCAATTCGCGATTTCCGCTCCAATTGACGATGCCCGCATCCGCGACCGTATCGGTGAGCTGTTTCACATTGACCGCATCCGTGCCGCCATTGTAATTCTGATCCGTCTTATCCGTGATACCGGCCGCCACATTCGTAATCCGACGCGTGATGGTTTTTCCGGTTGCATCTGTCCCGCCGCCGACGGAAACGACATTGCCGTCCGCCGCGGTGACGACCGAGCCCGCGCCGAGTGCGATACCGCCCGTCGCCCCTTCCGCCACCGTCGCGCCGTAGCCGAGCGCCGTCGAATCCGCCGCATTGGCAGCAGCCTTATAGCCGTACGCCGTCGAATTGGTCGCGTGGTCGATATCCGTATCCGAGAAATCAGTCGCCAGCCAATGAGCCCCGCTCGTCCCGGAAACCTTATCCCAATCGACGACGACCGCTTGCTTCAGCTGTTTCACCGTGACGGCATCCGTGCCGCCATTGTAATTCTCCGCCGCTTCATCCATGATGCCGTCCGCGACATTCGTAATGCGGCGCGTCGTGCCGTTGCCGCCGACGGAAACGACATTGCTGGCATTCGTCGTGGAATTCGCACCGAGGACGACAGAGCCCGTGGCATCCGCACCCGTAGTCGCATTGTACCCGATTGCGACGGAATTTTGCGCCTGCGCATTCGCTTTGTAGCCGTACGCCGCCGAATTCGTGCCGTGATCGACATCCTGCCCAAAGTCTGTGGACAGCCAGCGATTCTTGTCGCCGTCCGACGTATTGATACCCCAATCGACGATACCGGCCTTATTCAGCGCATCATGCAGCTGCTTCACATTGACCGCATCCGTATCCGCGACGCCTTCCGCCACATTCGTAATCTTACGATAGAGACCGTTGCCGCCGACAGAGAGGACGCCGATATCATTGCCGTCGACATCCTTTGAAAGCGCCGCGACGGAATTCGCACCAAGAGCGATGGAGCCCGCTGCCGCCGTATTTTCGACGACCGCGTTGTAACCAATCGCCGTGGACGTCGCGCCACCCGCACTCGCCAAGTAGCCGTACGCCGTCGTATTCGCCACATGCGACACAGTCGTGCCGAAATCGGTGGCGAGCCAATGCTGCGCCGTACTATCCGTCTTCTTATCCCAGTCAACGATGATCGCATCATTGAGCTGCTTCACATTGACGGCATCCGTTTCGTCAACGCCGGCCGTCACATTCGTAATCCGACGCGTCACACCGCTGCCGCCGATGGAAATGACGGAAATGACATTGTCTTCGTCATCTGTGACTTTCGCCGCCACAGACCCCGAGCCCAAAGCAACGGAACCCGCACCCGCATCGCTATTGACGACCGCATTGTAACCGAAAGCCGAAGACTCCGTCGCCTGCGCATTCGCCAGATACCCGTACGCCGTGGAATTCAGCCCGTGCGTGACATTCTCCGCACGGAAATCCGTGGACAGCCAATGATTCGTCGTCGTGGACGTCTTATCCGTACCGAAATCGACGATACCGGCTTCATCGAGTGAATCTTTCAGCTGCGACATATTGACCGCATCATGCTCATCGACGCCGTCCGCCACATTCGTCACACGGCGATAGAGATTATTCGCCGCGTTCCCGACGGAAATGACGGAAACGGGCGTGGAATCCGTACCACTCATCGTGACGGCCGTCGCGACAGACCCCGCGCCCAAAGCGACGGAGCCCGCTGCCGCATCCGCATTGACGACCGCATTGTAGCCGAGGGCCGAGGACGTCTCCCCATTCGCCCGTGCGCCGTAGCCGTACGCCGTCGTATTCGCCACATGCGTCACGTTCGCGCCGAAGTCGGTGCCGAGCCAATGCTGCGCCGTACTATCCGTCTTCTTATCCCAGTCAACGATGATCGCCTCATCGAGCTGCTCCACATTGACGGCATCCGTATCCGCAGTCCCTTTCGCCACATGGATGATCTTTCTTTCATTTCCCTCGCTGCCGACGGAGAGGACATTGCCATCCGTCGCCAAGACCTGCGAGTCGGAGCCCAAAGCGATGGCACCGGTCGTCTTGGCAGTCGTCGCATCGAGAGCGACCGTCGCGCCGTAGCCGAGAGCCAAAGAGCTTTCCGCCGCGGCCGACGAATTGTAGCCATAGGACGTAGAATTCTTCGCACGCGTCTTGACTTCATTCTCAAAGTCCGTCGCGAGCCACTGATCCGTCTGATCCTCCGTCTCACCCTTCCAATCGACGATCCCCGCCGTGCCGAGCTTGTCTTTCAGCTGCTTCACATTGACGGCATCCGTACCGTTGTTGTAATTCGCATCCTTTTCATCCCAAGTCCCGGCCGCCACATTCGTAATCCGACGCGTGATGGTTTTTCCGGTTGCATCTGTCCCGCCGCCGACGGAAACGACATTGCCGCTGTTTGCAGCGACGACGGAATTCGCACCGAGAGCGACCGCGCCGGTATTGCCCGTCGCATTGACGATCGCATTGTAGCCGTACGCCACGGAATTTTCCGCCTGCGCATTCGCCTTGTACCCATACGCCGCACTATTCGTGCCATGCGTGATCGGATTCGCATCCGTATCTTCGTCGAAATCCGTCGACAACCAGCGATTATGACCCGATTCCGCATATTTCTTATCGAAATCGACGATATTCGCGTCATTCATCTGCTTCACATTGACGGCGTCGTAGTCCTCCACGCCTTCCGCCACATTCGTGAGACGCGAGAGCCTCTCATCCTCATACGTCGTGCCGTCAGCTGCCGTATCGCCATTCGCATGGCCGAAGGAAACGGTATTGATCTTTGCGTTCGCCGCTTGTTCCTCATCCGTCCGCGCATCCTTAGCCGTCGCTTCATAGCCGATGGCCGTCGTATTGTTCGCCGTCGTGTAAGCCTTATTGCCGAGCGCGAGCGATGCCGCACCGGCCGCTTTCGCACTGCTGCCGAGTACCGTCGCCGCCGTCGCCATGGAGGCCACCGTATTGTCGTAGCCGAGAGCCGTGCCGTACTGCGCCGAGACCGTATTGCCATAGCCGAGCGCCGTCGCCGAAGGTGTCCCCTCCGCCGGCGTAATCGCATCGATCGTATTGGAAATACCGAATGCGGAGCTGTACGCCGACGACACCGTATTGCCGTAGCCGACACCGTACGAATAGGACACTTCACCCGTCGTCGCATCGCCGATCGTATTCTGATACCCGAAAGCACCGCTGCCCGCCTTCGAGTAAATCGTATTTTCACTGCCGACGGCCGTATTCAGCTGCGAGACGACCGCAGCGGATTCCTTCGGACCCGTCACCTTATTCTTCGCGCCGATTGCCGTATTCATTGTGCCGATTGCCGTCGTGCCGTAACCGATGGCCGTCGTACCGAAACCGTCGGCCGTCGTCTTCGTCGTGCCGGTCTCTGTATCCGTGTAGGAAGAACCGATGGCAAGCGAGCTTTGGCCCGTCGCTTCCGCTTGGTTGCCGACCGCGACAGAGGCCGCACCCGTCGCCGTATTCTCATAGCCGAGCGCGACTGCCTGATTGCCCGTCGCCGTATTGGCATAGCCGACCGCCGTCTGCCAGCCGTACGTATCACTCGCCGCCTGATCCGCATCGCCCGCGAGATTGTTCGCGCCGATCGCCGTCGCATAGCGATTCACGGACTGATTGGCAAAACCGAATGCATTCGATCCGTACGACGAAGCCAGATTCAAATGATCGACCGTCGAGCCGCTTTCCAGTGTTTCCACCCAACCGGAACCGATTGCGACGGCGTAGGCACCCGTCGCGCGGCTCTTGTAGCCGTACGCCGTGCTGTCCAGACCTTTATCGTACACATCGTCGAATGTCGTCGCGAGCCAATGCTTATTCTCCTCGCCGGAGATGCGATAGTAATGATTGAATTCCACGATACCGGAACCCGCGACCTTATCCATGACCGCCCGTTCCATCTGTGCCAGATTGACCGCATCCGTATTCTGGACGCCTTCCGCCAGATTCACAATCCGATAATTATTCGTCCCGTTGCCGACGGAAATGACGGAAACGGTATTGCCTGCGTCATCTGTGACATTCGAGGCGACCGAGCCGCTGCCGAGAGCCACGGAGCCCGCGCCTGCATCCGCATTGACCGTGGCACCCGTGCCGATGGCGACGCTGTCCTTGGCAAGCGCCTTCGCGCCCGTACCGATCGCATACGCATTCTCCGCCTTGCTGTTGGAATCCTTGCCGATGGCGACGCCGTTCGTGGCATCCTCCGCCGTGGCCGCGCCGTTACCCATGGCCAAAGACCCTTCGCCCGCCGCCGTCGTATTGTAGCCGAAAGCCGTCGCGTAGTTTCCGGTCGCATTCGCCATGTACCCGTACGCCGTCGAGTCCGTGCCGTGGCTGATGGACGAAATGCCGAATGTCGTATTGAGATAATGATTTCCCGACATCGCGTATTCATGATCAAATTCGACGATACCGATCGATTCACGCAGCTGCTTCACATTGACCGCATCCGTATCGAGGAGCCCTTCCGCCACATTCGTGAGGCGCGAGACAATCCCCGTCGTGAAACCGTCGCTCTCGGTGCTGTCACCGAAAGAAACGGTATTAATCGTGATGTAGGTCAATTCTTTTTCAGCATCGGTGCGGCTGTCCTTCGCCTTGGCACTCGTGCCGATGGCGACCGCATTCTCCACACCCTCTTCCGTCTGCGCCTTCGTGCCGAGCGCAATGCTGCTCGTACCGCGCGCCGTATTGTCATAGCCGATGGCGACCGCCTTTCCGCCGACCGCCTCATTCGAGTAGCCCATCGTGATCTGGTAGCCGTTCGCCTCGCCGTCCACGCCGGATGTATTCTCCGTGCCGATGGAAACGGCATATTTTTCATACGCTTTGTTGGTATTGCCGAAAGCGGCCGCGTAGTTTCCGGACACCGTATTGTCATTGCCGTAGCCGGCCGCATTGATGCCTTGATTGCCCTTCAAGTCCACCGCGTTTGCGGAAATCGTCGTATTCGTCTTCCCGATGAGGACCGCATTGTCAGAATCGGAAGACGTCGTATTTTCACGGCCGATCCCGACCGCATTCATGCCCTTCACCGTATTCGCGAAGCCAATCGCCGTCGCCCATGCCTTCTCGTTGATGCCGGTGCCGACAGCCGTACCGGCCGTATTCCCGTAGCCGATCGCCGTCGAAGCCGAGGACACCGCTTGGTTCGTCTGCGTGCCGTCCGTATTCGAAGAGCCCATCGCCAAAGCATTCGCCGCGCTCGCCACATTACCGAAACCGAAAACCGAGCTGTAAGCGCCCGTCGCTTTGTTGTAGACAAAATTATTGCCCGAGTCCGTGTACCCGGCACCGATCGCCGTCGCAAACTCGCCGGACGCTTGGTTTAGGTAACCGACGGCCGTCGTGGAATCTTTTTCCGCTTTATTCACATAGCCGACCGCCGTACTCTTATTCCCGGTCGCCTCATTATACGTATACGTCACGCTTCCGTCGGCCCCTGTCGTCGAGAAGCCCGTCCCAATGGCCGTCGAATCCGCGCCCTTCGAATGACTCATGTAGCCGATCGCCGTCGAATTATCACCCGTCGCCGTATCCGCATAGCCGATCGCCGTCGCACGATTTCCGACCGTCTTCGTATATTCGTACTTCGTCGTGCCGTCCGACAGGATATAGCTGTAGCCGTTCCCGATGGCGGTGGAAGACGTCGTGGAGACCGCCGTCGACGTCAAATGCCCGATGGCCGTCGAATCGTCGCCGAGCGCGCTATTGGCATAGCCGATCGCCGTCGAGCGGAGCCCCTGCGCCTCATTGTACGTCGCTTTATCCACTTTGCCGTCCGCATCCGTCACAACGAAGCCGGAGCCGAATGCCGTCGCGCCCATCTTCGATGCTTTATTCAAATAGCCGAAGACAGACGCCCCGTCCGCCGTCGCTTCATTGTAGAAGGCATAAATTTGCGTGCTGGAATACGCATTGAAATACCCGGCACCGACCGCCGTCGAGCGTGCGCCCGTTGCCTTATTCATCGTACCGAAAGCCGAGCTGAAAGAGCTACTCGTCTCGTTTCCATAAAGACTGTCTTCCACATACTCCGTCGTATACGCCGAGCCGACTGCCGTGGAGTGATGCGCATTGGAAATATTCTGCCCGTAGCCGGCAACCAAAGACGCCGTCGCATTATTGCCGATGGTGTCGCGATAGCCGATGGCCGTCGAATAATTCGCCGCCGAACCGATCGTGGAGCTGATCCCCAAGAGAGACGCGTACGAAGAGCCGATCGTACTCGACGTGCCGAGTGCGACGGAATCCGTCAAGAGCGAGCCCGTCAGCGTGATTTCCACATTCGTCCCGATGGCCGTCGTGCGCGTGCCATTCGCATACGCATTGTAGCCGACCGCCGTCGCCTTTTCCTGCGTCGCCCGGCTGTCCGTCCCAAAAGCACTCGAGTAATCGCCGCTCGCCAAAAGCTTGCTTTCGGAATCACTCGTATTGTAGCCGATGGCCGTCGCGCCGATACCGGACGCCACCGCATGAGAGCCGATCGCCGTGGAATCCTGCCCCAGAGCCATCGCCTTATAGCCGACAGCCGTCGCTTCACGCGTCTCATAGCCCTTCTTGTCTTCCCCGGCCTGGGCCTGCGAGCCGACCGCCGTGGAATCCGTGGAGTACGCCTTGGAAGAAACGCCGACCGCCGTCGTATTTACGGTATTGTACGAAGTGCCGTCTTTCGTGTACGTGCTGCCGCTCGTCACCTCCGCGCCGATGGCCACATTGTAAGCGGACGCATTGTCTTCCGTGCTGTAATTCTTATTCGTGCCGAATTTGTTTTTGATCCCGACTGCGATCTGGTAATCGCTTTCCGTCGTATTTTCGTCGCCGAAGGAAACGCTGTGCGCGCCCGTCGCCGTGGATTGATAGCCGACCGCCACACTGTAATCGCCGTTTGCGACAGATTGATAGCCCATCGCCGTGGATTCATTCCCGTACGATTTACTCTGGTAGCCGACGGCCAAGGTGTCGTGCGAATTGTAATACGTGCTATCCTTCTGATACGTCTTGCCGGATGTGGACTCGTAGCCGATGGCAATATTATTCGCGGAGACATTGCCTTCCGTCTGATACGTCGAATTCGTCTCCGTCTTATTTTCGAGCCCGATTTGGATTTGGCCTTCCGCATTCGTCACATTGTGACGCCCATACGTGACACTGTCCTTGCCGGCTGCCGTATTGTTGTACCCCATGGCGACAGCGCCCTGACCGGAAGCCGTATTCGTCGAGCCGACGGACGTCGCATTGTTTCCGCTCGCCGTATTCTTATAGCCGATCGCCGTTGTATTCACGGCATTGTATGTCGAACCGGAAACGGTATACGTGCCGCCCGATGTATTGCCGCCGCCGACGGCCAAATTGTTCAGCGCGACATTGCTCGTGCCGTCTGCGCCCTTTTCTTCCGTATTGCCATTCAGCGTGCCGCCGAATTTATTCTGATTCCCGATGCCGACCTGGTAATCCGCGGTGTTATTGTTGCCATACCCGTACATCGTGGAATACTGGCCGGCGACCTCATTGCTATAGCCCATCGCGATGCTGTACGCCGCCAGCGCCGCCGTCTTATTGGACGAACCGATGGCCGACGAATAATTGCCGCGCGCGTAGTTGCCGTAGCCGACCGCCAGCGTGTCATGCGTATTGTACGTCGCGCTATCCTTCGTATACGTCGCGCCCGAAGAGTTCCGCGCACCGACGGCGATATTGTTGCCCTCGTAGGGATTGCTCGTCGCTTCATCCGTTTCCGTCGTGTAATTCCCGGACTCCGATTTATTGTTGCTCCCGACGAAAATCTGGTACGTCGCGCCCGCCTTCGTCACATTGCCCTGGCCGTAAATCGTGCTGCCTTCCGCATTCGCCGTATTGCTGTACCCGGCGACGACCGAGTAATCCGCGCCCACATTCGTCGTATTCGCGGAGCCGAACGCCGCACTCACATTCGCCGCGGCATTATTCTTGGTCCCGACCGCCAGCGTGTCATGCGTATTGTACGTCACGCTGTCCTTCGCATACATACCGCCCGTCGTATTCGCGCCGCCGATGGCCATATTGTAATTCTTGCCGTCCGTCTCCTCGGAAGAGCCGGCCGCCGACGTCCCGAAAGCATTGCTCTGGCCGATACCGATCTGGTACGCCGCGTTGTTCGTCGTCATCTGGTAGCCGAAGAGCACGCTGTATGCGCCGGAGGACGTATTGCCGTAGCCGGCCGCGACGGAGTAATCCGCACCGAGATTCACCGTATTCGTATGGCCCATCGCCAAGCTGTAATTGGCATAAGCATAGTTTTGATAGCCGACAGCCGTCGCCTGCTCCGTCGTATACGTGACGTCCCCTACCTTGTAATCTTTGCCGGCCTTATTCTTCGCACCGACCGCGACATTGTCCGGATCATGCCCCGTCTCCGTCACGGAAGACGTCGCTACCATTTCATTCTGGACGCCGACGACAATCTGGTACGCGCCCGTCGTCTTATTGTCATAGCCGAAACCCGTCGAATACGCGCCCGCAATCTCATTCAAGTACCCGGTCGCGACGGAAGCATCGCCCGTCGTGATGTTCTGGTTCCCGACGGAAACGGAATTCGTCGCATACGCTTTATTGGAATACCCGACGGCGACTGTATTGTACGTATTCTTTCCGTCCACATTCGTACCGGACACATTGGAAACGCCGACCGCAATGTTGTAGAGTTTCCCACCCGGCGCGTCCGTCTCTTTTGCTTCATAAATCGGACCGCTGGAATCCGTTTCCGGCGTACCGTCTGCTTTCAGCTTCGTATTGGCATAGAATTTATTGTAGAGCCCGACGCCGACTTGGTAATCCCCCTTCGTGTCATTGTCGTAGCCGACCGCCGTGGAGTACTGCCCGCGGACATCATTCTGGTGCCCGAAGACCGTCGCATAATCCGCGCCGTCATACGTCGTATTCGTTTCCCCGGCGATGGTCGAGTAATCCGCATACGCTTTGTTGTTGTACCCGAAGACCGTCGCATAATCCGCGCCCAAATACGTGATATTCGTATTCCCGAAGGCCGCCGAATTCGTCGCCAGCGCCTGGTTGTTGTACCCGACGGCGATCGTATTGTACGTATTGTACGTCTTGTCGTTTTTCACGTATGTCGTGCCGGAAATATTTTTCGCGCCGTAGGCCATATTATAATTCTTGCCTTCCGACGCTTCCGTATTCTCCGATGTCGCACCGAAGGTGTTTTCCATCCCGACGGCCATCTGGTAATCCGCACTCGTCGTATTGGAATAGCCGACCGCGGTCGAGTAAATCCCGTTCGTCGTATTGCTGCGGCCGAACGCCGTGGAATAATTTCCGTTCGTCGTGTTTTCATCGCCGAAAGACGAGGAGTACGCGCCGTTTGCGACATTCTTATAGCCGTATGCCGAGCTGTAGTCCCCATTGGCCGTATTGTCATAGCCGACAGCCGAGCTGTAGCCGTATTTATCGACAGTGCCGGGCGCATTGCCGGAGCCGTATGCCCGGTTGTTATACCCGACGGCGACCGTATTCGAAGTCGTCACCGCGGTGCCGCCCGCCTCTTCCGCCGTGTACGTCTTACCGGACGTATTCGTGGACCCGAAGGCGACGGCATTCGTGCCGACCGCGGTATTTTGGTTCCCGAATGCCGTACTTTCCGTACCGAGGGACACGTTCTTGTACCCAAAGGCAGCGGACAAATTTCCTTGCGCGCTGTTCTGATTCCCGACGGCCGAAGATCCGTTCCCGACGGTATAAAGCATATTCGTATTGTTCATATACCCGAAAGCCGAAGAGTATTCACCGGATACATAGGTCACACCGGTGACCTTTCCCTCGGAATCCTTCGCAATCGTCGCGGTGCCGGCGATGTTGCCGTACCCGAAAGCGGACGCATAATTATGCTGCGCGACGTTCTGGCTGCCGACAGCCGAGGAATACTGCGCATACACAATGTTTTCGTCACCGATGGCGCTCGCATAGGAGTAAAGCGCCGTATTCTGATAACCGAGGGCACTGGCATAGCTCGCCGTGACGATATTGTTCTGCCCGATGGCCGCTGCCGCTTCCGCTTTCGCTTCGTTTTTCGAACCGATGGCCGCCGCGTATTTGGCCGTCGCGAGGTTGTCCGCACCAATGGCCGATGCGGATTCGCCATCCGTCGTGACTTCGTTTTGACTCCCGATGGCGCTGCCCTTCAGTCCGTTCGCTTTATTGGCATACCCCATGGCACTCGCATATTGCGCGCCGGATACGTTTTCCTGGCCCATGGCGGACGAATTCGCCCCGCTCGACGTATTTTGATACCCCATCGCCGCCGAGTAATTGCCGCTCGCCATATTGGAAACGCCGATGGCGGCCGAGTACGTACCGACGGTGACATAATCCGTCGTACTGTCTTTTTGGAATTGGTTATTGTTGTTGTACCCAATCGCGACCGAGTAGCTCGATGTCGCGCGGTTCATCTGGCCGACCGCCGTCGTGCGCGTCGTCGAAGTCGTCCCCGTCGAGGTGGTCGTCGTGGTGCCGGAGACGTTCTGCGTGCCGTCTGCGACCGCATACGTGCCGTAGATTGTATTCTGCTGCCCGACGGCCGTCCCGCTTTCCGCATCGCCCACGTTCTGATTCCCGATGGCGACCGCATTCGCTTGCGACGCGATATTCTTCCAGCCGATCGTGACGGAATTTTCCCCGTACGCTTCATTCTGGTAGCCGACCGCCGTCGCGTAATTCGCAGCAATATAGTTCCCATACCCGAAAGCCGAGCTCTGAATCGATTCGGTCTCCGTGTAAGTAGTCCCGTCAGCACTTTTCTTTCCGCCGACAACGTTGCTGACACCGACGGACGTCGCATAATTGTAAAGTGCTTTATTCTGCGAACCGAAGGCATTCGAGGACATGCCTTTCGCCGTATTCTGGTACCCGAAAGCATTCGACTTGTTACCGGAGGCTTCATTGTAAATTGCCGTCACGCCGTCCGCCGCATAGCCGCCGACACCGATGGCCGATGCCGACTCACCCGTCGCATGGGAGAGCGAGCCGACTGCGACGGAATACGCCCCTTCCGAACTTGCGTTGTACCCGATGGCACTCGAATGTTCGCCGGACGCCGTCGTGGACGCGCCGATGGCCGTCGCATACGACGCAGAGACCGTCGTCATGTAGCCAATGCCCGTCGCCGCTTGGATGGCATCCCCACCGGCTTCCGCCGCGACACTGTTCAGATAGCCGATGGCAATCGTGTAGTCACCGATCGCTTGGTTGTACGCATCCGCGGAACCGGAGCCGATCGCGACCGCCGATGTCCCCTCCGCTTTGTTTTTGTACCCGTAGACGGTAGCGGCATCTCCATCCGTTATGGATTCGGTACCGGCTGCCGTTTGGTTGTTTTTGTCGGCATTGATGGTGGTACCGGTACCCAGCTGGTTATTTCCCGTACCCGCCGCGAAGACATTTCCGCCCGCCGTCGCCAAGAGCATCGCCAGCACCGCGTATTTGAACGTTTGCTTTTTCATATAGAACCTTCCTTTCCAATGAATGTGAGGCCGTTTCCCGGCCGATAATCCTAAACTTTATCGTAGGTCTTACAAGACCGGGAATTATACGCCACCTGGCGATAATTGATAAATAATACCTCTGAGCTGATCGGCGCTGGCCGTTGCGACGAGCTGCTGCGCCATGCTGCGCAACTCTTCGAGCTCGGCCGCCTCGGACCGAACGACCATTTCGTGCGCCATGGCTTTTTGCTCTTCCGTTTCCGCCATGGCCTCGAGCTGGGATATCAAGGATCGCAACCTGGCGATTTCCTCATCGCGCGCCGCTATCTTTTCATCCTGCTCATTCACCTGCTTGGCAAGTGCCGCCTTCGACCGGGCGGCCAGACCGGACGGCCCTGCCCCCAGTGCGAAGGAAATACTCGAATTCAGCAAATTGTCGCCATTTCCCATCGAGCCGCCGAGCGAGAGCGTAATCGACTCATTCGGCCGGACAAAGGCACCGATCGCCATCGCGCTTTCGCCTTGGTAATTACCGTAGCCGATCGCGAAGGACACTTTTTCGGAGGGATCGAATTCCAGCGGATGGAGCGCCGCGATGGCCGCCGCGCCCGCTCCGACTTTGGAAATATTCTTTTCCGTCTGACCGATGAGCCCCTCCATTTGATCAAACTTCGTATTGTATGTATCTTCTGAAATAGCATTGATACGAGAATCGAAACCGTCCGCTTTCGACGAGATTGTATCGAGCTGCGCCTTCGTCGCGACGTCGTTGTTGTTCTCGCCCTTTTGCAGATTCACGAGCCGGGATGTCGTGCCGTCATCCGCATTTCCGAAGGACACGGTGCCTTTTTCGGTCGCAACCGAGCCCGCGCCGATTGCCACCGAATTTTCCACGGCGCGGGAGCCCGTACCGATGGCGACACCGCCGTCGCCCGTCGCCCAAGCATTGCTGCCGATGGCAAGCGCGCCGTCACCGCGTGCTTCATTTCCGGAGCCGTAGGCCAGTGCGCCGTCACCCGTGACGTGATTGTCAAAGCCGTACGCCGACGAGCCCGTGCCTTCGACATGATTCTGCGTGCCGGTGGCGATGGTGTCTTGGCCGGACACGTTGTTTTGATAGCCGTTTCCGGTCGCATGTTCGCCCGACACCACATTCGAAGTACCGATGCCGGTCGCATCCTGCCCCGTCACAATATTGTCGGCGCCGATGGCCGTCTGGCCCGTCTTCGTCGGGTCTCTGGCGTCGCCGGCCGTATTGCCGCTCCCGTAAGCGGAGCTTTGATCGCCGGACGCGACATTCTGCGAGCCCGTCGCCGTCGACTGATCGCCCGTCGCTTCATTCTTGTATCCGTAAGCGGACGATTGATCGCCCTTCGTCGTATTGCCGTAGCCGATGATAGAGCTGTCCGTCCCCTCTTTGGTCGTATCGCCGCCGATGAGGCCATCCATTTTCGTCTCCACATCCGTGAGGCGTCCGGAAATATTCGAATCGACCGTGATGCCGTTCTGCTCCAAAATGTCTTTCTTCGCGGCCGTCGCCTCCGAGAAATCTTTGACGTCGTCTACGAATGCCTCCGTGCCCTCCGTCACATTCTTAATATCTTGCTTGAGAGACGTGCTGTCCTTGACGCCGTTGATGGCGAGGATATTCTTCACCGCTTCGAGTTGGCTGACATTGATGGCATCCGTGCCGTTATTGTAATTCGGATCCGCCTGATCCGTGATACCGGCCGCCACATTGGTAATCCGGCGTTCCGCACCCTCTCCCCCGACGGAAATCGTATACGCTTCATTGACGACGGAATCTGCGCCGAGGGCCATCGAATTGCCATAGGGCGCCTGCGCGCCGTACCCGAAGGCCGTGGAATAATCGCCCTTCGCCACCGATTTATAACCGAAGGCGACCGATTCTTCCCCGCGCTCAATCTGCGCCTCTTTTTCTTCCTCCGTTTCCAAGAAACTCGTGGCGAGCCAATGCTTCCCCGTCTTTTCATAATCGAAATCATAATCGACGATGCCGGCCTTGTCGCGAATGGCCGCGTCCAAATAGCCGAGCGTGACGGCATCATAGGGGCCCGTACCCGTTTCCGCATTTGTGACGCGGCGGTAGAGTCCCGTCTTGGCGTCACCGAAGGAAACGGTATTCGCACCCGACGATGTCGAGCCGGCGCCAAGCGCCGTGGAATCGTCGTCCGTCGCCTTCGCACCGTAACCGAAAGCTGTCGAGCGATCTCCCGTCGCCGCCGACTCAGCCCCGTAGGACGTGCTGTTTTCACCCGGATCGATCGGTCTCCCGAAAGTCGTCGCGACCCATTTGTTGCCGGCCGTGCCCTCTTCGTACGTCCCCGATTTCGGGAGATAGAAGGTGTACAGCTGGCCGACCGTCAAAGCGTCCGTGCCGTCATTGTAATGGTCATCCGTCGTATCCGTGATGCCGTTTGCCACATTCGTAATCCGGCGCGTGAGATTGTTATCCGCGTCGCCGACAGAAATCGTATTCTCCACACTCGCGACGGAACCTGCGCCGATAGCCGTCGCATTCGCCGCCGTGACGCTCGCCCCGTAGCCGAGAGCCGCACCGTTCGTCGCCGCCGCCGCGACATTCGCTTTGTAGCCGTACGCCGCCGACGTCGCATTGTTCGTCGCGCCGTCTTCCGCGATATATGTGGAAAGATAATGATCATCTGCCGTGTCGTAATTGCTGTTAAATTCGACGACACCGCCCGATGTGGCTGCCGCGACACGCAGCTGCGCGACCGTGACGAGATCCGTACCGGTGTAATTCGTAGCGCTCGTATCCAAAATGCCGTCCGCCACATGGATGATTTTTCTTGTCAACTGTTTCTGGAATTCGATGCCGCCGACATCGAGATCGTCAGCCTTGTGCCCGACAGACACGGTACCCGCCTCCGAGGCAACGGAATACGCACCCAAAGCGACGGAATTCTCCGCGATGGCATACGCTTCATAGCCGATTGCGACGGAATTGTCCCCTTCCGCAATCGTGCGATAGCCGTACGCGGCGCTGTTCGTGCCCGGCGTCCCCAGGATTCCGTTTCCGAAATCCATCGCCAAGTAATGATTTTCCTCTGCGACGCCCGTATTCGTCCCCGTCTTCACCGGGTCGGTCAATTTGAGCTGGGCGACATTGACGAGATCCGTATCCGCCGTGCCGGTCGCCACATTCGTAATCCGGCGCGTGAGATTGTCCGTATAATTTTCTCCCGTCAGCGGATTCGTGTCATTCGTCGTATGCCCGACGGACACGGTATTCACCTGCGAAGCGGTCGAATATTGACCGAGCGCGACGGAACCATCGGCCGAAGCGACCGCAGCATAGCCGAGCGCCGCCGAAAGACTGTTCTTCGCATTGGCATAATTGCCGTACGCCGTGCTGTATTGCCCGTGCGTGACGCCCTCCTTACCGAAATCGGTCGAGAGCCAATATTTACCGGAAGACGTCCGGTCCTTATCCCAATCAATGACTTGGATAGAATCCACCTGTTTCATGAGCTGGGACACATTGATGAGATCTGTATCGGCCACCCCGTCCGCCACATGGATGATCCGGCGCTCCAAATCGCTTTCGTATGAACTGCGGTCTTCCTTCGTATCCCCTTCGCGATGCCCGAAGGAAACGGTATCTTTCGACTTTGCCACGGAATCGGCGCCGATCGCCACCGCATTCTCCTGCTGTGCGAGCGCGGCATACCCGAAAGCGACCGCATTCTTCGCCGTCGCCGCCGTGGCATAGCCGTAGGCCACACTATTTTCCCCGCGGGCATACGTCGCACCGCCCATCGGTGTCGCGAGCCAATGATTGGTATCCGCCACACCGTCCGTCGTCCCCGTCTTCACCGGGTCGGTCAATTTAAGCTGTGCGACGGAAACGGCATCCGAATTGTCCACGCCGAAAGCCAGGCCCGTCACACGGCGGAGCAGCGCCCCTTCATACTCTTTTGCGACATAATCACCATTATCATTGTAATCATAGTACGTATCACCGTCTTTATGCCCGACGGAAACCGTACCGGCCTCACTCGCGACAGATTCCGAGCCGAGCGCGACGCCGCCCTCGACGCCCGCATAGCTCTTATACCCCAAAGCGACGGAATTCGCCTCCTTCGCATACGCCTGTTTCCCGTAGGCCACCGCCTGCGAAGCGGGATTCACCTTATCGCTGTCATTGAGCTCCGTATACAGATTATGCTCTTCACCGATTGTCCGGACAATGCCGGGCGCGTCTTGCGTATGCGCGCGGAGCACAGCCACATTGACGAGATCCGTACCGCCATTGTAATACTCATTGTTTTCATCCCAGATGGCGTCCGCGACATCCGTGATCTTGCGCGTGAGTTCTTCTGTGTAGAACAACCCCGTCTCCCGATTGATATCCGTCGTCTTGTGACCGAGGGAAACGGTATTCTTTTCGCCGGCGACGGAATCCGCGCCAAGAGCGACAGCCCCTTCCGCCAAAGCATACGCATTGCGACCGAACGCCACCGCATTCTTCGCCGGTGCCCACGCGCCTTTCGTGCCGAGCCCGTAGGCCACGCTGTTTTCGCCCGGCGTATACGTCGTGGGATCGAGCGTCGTGAGGTAATGATTGGCCGTCGCGACCCCCGCCGTCGTACCCGTCTTCACGGGATCGGTATATTTCAATTGCGCAACGGAAACGGCATCCGTATCGTCTGCGCCAAAGGCCAGACCCGTAATGATGCGCGTGAGATCGTCCGTATAATTTGTTCCCGTCAGCGGATTCGTATCACTCGTCGTATGCCCGACGGAAACCGTGCCCGCGACACTTGCGACGGAATCGGCACCGATTGCGACACCGTCCGCCACCGTGACGGACGCATTGTATCCGAGTGCCGCCCCACGGTCCGCGCCCACCGCCACCTGTGCCCGGTAGCCGAAGGCCACGGATTCTTCACCGCGCGTGAGACTCGGTTTCTCTTCCGCCGTCGCAAAACTCGTGGAGAGCCAATATTTCCCGCTCTCCGCGTACGTAGTATCGTAATCGACGATGCCGCCTTCGACCGTAGCCGCTTTCAATTGGGCATACGTGATGAGATCGTGGTCCGCGACGCCGTCCGCCAAATTGACGATTCGACGGTAGACGCCCGGCTCGATGATGCCGCCGTACTCACTGACTACCGCCGCCTTCCCGACGGAAACCGTATTCACCGCATCCGCGACACTGCCCTCACCGAGTGCGACGGAATTGGCCGCCGTCGCTTTCGCCCCGTAGCCGAACGCCACGGAAGAAGTGCCCGTCGCTTCCGAAGAAGAGCCGTAGGCCGCCGCAAATTTACCCGGCGTATAGGAAACGGTCGCCGTCTCGCTCGTCGCCAGCCACGTACCGCCATCCGTCGTCCCGCTCTTCACGGGATCCGTCAGCTTCAGCGTGCGGACATTGACGAGATCCGTGCCCTTCGTGCCGTCCGCGACATGAATAATCTTTCTGGTCAGTTCGCTGCCATACGCCACGTTCGTTTCCGGATTGATATCCGTCGCCGCGTGCCCGAGAGAAATCACATTGCCATTCGCCACGGAGTAAGCGCCGAGGGCGACACCATCATCCGCCAGCGCCCACGCCGCGTAGCCGAAAGCGGTCGAGCCTTCGCCCGTCGCTTTTGTGAGATAGCCGTACGCCGACGAATTTTCACCCGGCGTGTAATAATCCTTATCGCCGAAATACGTCGCGAGGTAATGCTCCCCGTCCGTCCCTTCGATGCCGTCCCATTTCACGATGCCGGCCGTTCTCGTTTCCTCTTTGAGCTGGGCGACATTGACCAAATCATTGTCGTCCGTCCCCTTTGCCACATTCGTGATCCGGCGGGTCAGCGCGTCCTCATAGGTACCGGTCGCCACATTCCCATCGGGATCGATATATTGATATTGGTCGTCTTTTTTATGCCCGACGGAAACGACCGCTCCCGTCGCGACGGATTCCGCCCCCAGCGCGACGCCGTTTTCACTTGCGGTATACGCTTGGTAGCCGAGTGCGACAGACGCATTGCCGACCGCATTCGCGCGATAGCCGTAGGCTGTGGAATTCTCCCCGTGCGTAAACTTGTCTTCATATCCGAAATCGGTCGAGAGCCATTTGCCGCCGCCCGACGCGTACGTCGCATCAAAGTCGACGATGACGCTTTCTTTCAGCTGCCGGACATTCGCCGCATCCGTATCCGAGACGCCGTCCGCGATATGCGTCAAGCGCGATGTGAGCGCCTCACCGTACGCCGCGCTCGTCGTCGGATCGATATCCGTCGCTTTGTGCCCGAAGGAAACGGTATTGATTTTCGCATCCGTCCCGTCATCTGCCACGCGGCTATCCACCGCCGTCGCCTGATAACCAATCGCGGCAGACTTGTCGGCTCTCGCATACGCCTGCGCGCCGACTGCCGTCGAGGACACGCCCCCTGCCGCCGCAAAGGACCCGACCGCTGCCGCATCCTGCGTCGCCGCCGCATTTACACCGGCCGCAAAGCCGCGAGCCCCGACGACGCTCGAGCCAAAACCGGCCGCCGTGCCGTAATCGGCCGAGACCGTATTTCTGTACCCCAGAGCCGTCGCCTGCACGCCCGTCACCGTATTCCCGACACCGAGTGCATAGCTCATCGCCGCGGAGGCCGCTGCCGTACCGATCGCATTTTGCACCCCGAAGGCCGCCGACCGGTCTCCGTACACGGCATTGACCGCGCCGAGCGCGACGGCATCCACACCGATTGCCGCATTTTGATACGCGCCGAGAGAGAGCGCCCGATCGCCGGAGGCCACAGCACCCAGGCCGATCGCCGTCGCCCCTTCGCCTGCCGCCTGCGTAATCAGCGTCCCCGAGGAAATATCATGATAGGCCGAACCGATGGCGATGGAGTGAGCGCCGGCCGCAATCGCATTATTCCCGATGGCCGTCGAATCAGCTTCCGTCGCCTGCGCCGCGTAGCCGAGCGCCGTCGATCTCTCACCCTTCGCCTCACTGGTGTAGCCGACCACTGCCGAATACGCCCCGCTCGCCGTATTTTCGACGCCCGCCGCGAGCGCATAAAGACCGCTCGCCGTATCGAGCGTACCGAAGGCAGAAGCGAAATTCGCCGTCGCCGCCGTCATTTCCGCCGCGCTCTTGCCGTAGCCGACCGCCGTCGCATTCGTGCCCGTCGCCTTCGTCGCATAGCCGTAGCCCGTGGAATCCAGCCCGTGCGTGTAAAGCGAATCATTATCATTCAAATCGAAATCCGTCGCGACCCAATGATTGTTTGTCGTGCGCCAATCCGTGCCATCCTCATCGTCGTCGTAAATGACGATTGCTTCGGATTTCGTCATCGTGTCGAGGACCTTCTTCATCGTCTCGACATTGACCGCCGCCGTCCCATCGTAATCGGCGGCATTCTTATCCGTCTGCGCATCCGCCAAATTCACGATACGGAAATCATTCGTCCCGTTTCCGACGGAAATTGTATATTCAGCACCCGCGGTATTGCCGCCGCCGAGCGTCAACTGATGCTCACCGGCTGCCGTCGCACCCGTACCGATGGCGTAGCCGGAGCCCGTCGATGTCGCGCCCGTGCCGATCGCCGCACCCGTCACCGCGCTCGCCCCGTTTCCGATCGCGATACCGGCTGCGCCCGTCACCGTGCCGCCCGCCATAGCGATGGCATCCGTCGCCGCCGTATCCGTCGTCGACCCATAGCCCAGCGCCGAGGACTGCTCGCCCTTCGCATTCGCCAGATACCCGTACGCCGTCGAATCCTTGCCGTGCGTGACACCATCCTGCCAGAAATCCGTCGAGAGCCAATGATCATTCGTCGTAATGTAGCTGCCCTCCGCCGTAAAAGGCGTCGCATTCGCATCGCGATGATCGTAGAAGACCGGAACGGTATTGATATATTTCTTTAATTGCTTGACATTGATGGCATCCGTATCGCCCACGCCGGCGATGAGCTTGCCGGACGTATCCTTCGTTTCGCGCCCTTCCGCCACATTCGTGAGCCGGGACACGGTGCCCTCCGTCACATTATCCGTCGTCGTGCTGTTCCCGAAGGAAACGGTGTACGTCGTGCGCGTCTCCAGCGTCTTTTCCAAATCACGGCGGCTATCCGTCGAAACGGAATTCGTACCGATCGCGACCGAATTCGCAAAAGTCGCCTGCGCATTCGTGCCGAGGGCGATACTATTGGCCGCCTGCGCCTGTGCTTGGTAACCGATAGCGATGCTGTTCTGCGCCTGCGCCTTCGCTTGGTAGCCCATCGCGATGGACTTTTCACCCGTCGCCTCCGCTTCCGTGGCGATGGCGATGGAATACGCCCCGGCTGCTTCATTCTTCGTGCCGAAGGCCAACGCATACGTACCGCCGAGCACATTTTCCGTGCCGATGGCCGTCGCATACGTGCCCGCCGTCGTCGTCTTATTTTTCGTACCGAGGAAAACGGAATTATCCGCGAATGCTGCATTGGAAACGCCGATCGCGACCGCATTCGCGCCGCTTGCCACATTCGTCACACCGATGGCCGTCGCCGTTTCTTTATCCGTCGCACCCGCCGTATTGCCGGCACCGATGGCCGTCGATCCCGCCGAGACCGCTTGGTTCACCCAATCGGTACTATCGACTGTGATCGTGGAGCCGATCGCCGTCGCATTGTTGCCGCGCGCGATATTCGCATAGCCGTAAACGATGGCGCCGTCCCCGTCCGCTTCATTGTAGACGAGCGTGCCGTCCCCCTTCGTGTAACCGGCACCGGCTGCCGTCGCGCCCACACCCTTCGCTTTCGAGAGCGCGCCCAGTGCCGTGGACCATTGACCGGAAGCACTATTGGCATAGCCGATGGCCGTCGCACCTTCCGCCGTCGCTTCATTTTCGATATATTCCACGGCCGTAATACTCTCGCCGTCTTTTGTTTCCTTCAGGATCCCGGCGCCGAGTGCCGTCGCATTCGCCGCGCTTGCCTTCGAGAGGGAGCCGGCCGCCGTGGACGAATTGCCACTTGCGATATTCGCAAAGCCGAGCGCCGTCGCGCCCACGCCCGTCGCTTCATTGTAGCGACGCTCCGTCGTCGTCCCGGACGAATCCGTGATATCGACCACATAGCCTTCACCGATGGCCGTCGCACCTGTCGCGTCAGCGCCCGTCCGCGAGAAACCGCCGGCTGCCAGACTTTCCTCCGCCAGCGCTTGGTTCGCATAACCGAGCGCCGCCGCCCGATCGCCCGATGCCGTATTCGCATACATGGTATCGACGTCATCCACCGTCTCCACGAAACCCGTGCCGGCTGCCAGACTATGCTCACCCTCCGCGACATTCAGATACCCGAACACAGCGGAATAATCCCCGGCCGCTTTATTTTGGAAGAAATAATCGACACCCGTCTGATCGATTTCCGTATGGCGATAATACCCGGCGCCGACCGCCGTCGCATAATTGCCGGAGACGAGATTTGCCACGCCGAAAGCCGCGCCCGAGACGCCGGAAACCGTCGTGCCGTAGTAATACGTCGTCTGCGACTCTTCGCTTCCCTCCGTGCGTTCATAGCCGGAGCCGACCGCCGTGGCGTGCGCCCCGGTCTCTGTGACCGTCTGCGCATAGCCCATCGCCAGGCTGTGCTCACCCAGCGCCTGTGAATGATAGCCCACCGCGACAGCGCCGCCCGCCGCCGTGTCCTGCACGCCGAAAGCGACCCCGCGATCCCCCGTCACCGCACTGTCCACACCGAAGATGACGCTGCTTTCCGTACCTGTCGCCACGTCATCTGTCGTCACCGCCGAGGTATTTCCCGATCCGACGACAATCGTCTGATCGCCGTAGACATCTTCATTATCCGTGCCGAGAGCGAGCGCCTTCTCTCCCGTCACCGTATTGTTCACGCCGAAGGCCGCAGACAGATTGCCGGAAACGGTCGAATTCTGCCCGACCGCGACCGCGCCCGTGACCGTTTCCGCCGTCACATCGACGCCGACCGCCAGAGATTTCATGGACGACGCCACCGCGCGCACGCCGATCGCTGCCGATTCGCGCGTGTCATTCTCCTGATCCTCCGTGCCCGTCACCGAGCTCTTCCCGATGGCGACCGAGTCGCGGCCGTATGTCGTATTGCCCGAGCCAATGGCCGTCATCTGCGCGGCATTCGCTTCGCCATTCGTCCCGATCAACTTGTTTTGACTGCCGAGCGCGACGTGATACATCGTCTCCGTACTGTCCACATTCGTCGCCAGCGCGCCGCCCACCGTATTGTAGAAACCGATAGCCGTGTCGTACCCGTTGCGCATCTCGTTTCCTTCACCGATGGCGACATTGTACATCCGCGGCGCCGTGTACGTCGCATTGGATACCGTATTCAAAATCCCGACGAGGACATTGTGCTGCGTCGAATTCGTCGAATCCGAAAGCGTCCCCACATTCTCCGCGATCGTATTTTGAATCCCGATGGCCGTATTCTCTTGACCAATGGCGTAATTTCCGAAGCCGGCCGCCAAATTATAACGCCCGTTTGCCTCGCCGTATTCCGCATCGACATACTTGCCGCCGACGACATTGTTCGCGCCGATGGCCGTATTGGCCGCATCCGCCGTCTGCTGCTTGGCCGACGCACCGCCGACCGTATTCTCCCGGCCGACGGCCAGATTCCCCGCGCCGCGGACGACATTGTCATTGCCGAGCGCGTAATTGTAGACATCCCCGTAAATCGTCTCCGTCACGCCGACCGTATCGATGGAATTCTCGATCCTATTCCGCGAGCCGAGCGCCGACGAGCGATTCTTTTCGTCTTTATTCTGATGCCCGGCGCGCGATGCCTCGATGACATTGGACACGCCGACCGCCGTCGCCTCTTCGCCGTACACCTCATTGGAAACGCCGATACCCGTCGCATACGACACTTGGTACGTCTTGCCCTCCGCATCCGTCACGAAAAGACCGCCGACCGTATTCCCCGTACCGATGGCCGTATTCGCATTGAAATACGCATTCGCAACGACATCGATCACGCTGCGAGCCGCCGTCGCCGCGCCGACCGTATTCCCAAAGCCGAGCGCCGCCGAGCCGGCAAATTGCGTCCGGTTCCCGTAGCCGATGGCGTACGAATACTCGCCGCCCATGACGTAGGTGTCATTGCCGGTCGTGACCGTCTCGCCGATGGCGCGGATGATATTATTTTGCCCCAAAGCCGCCGAATACGTCACCGTGTACACGCCCAGATCATTCGTGCCCGCGCTCCGGTCGCCGTTGACGACTTCATTCCCGTACCCGGCCGCCGTCACGAAATTCGATCCGACTTCATTTTGGAAACCGATGCCCGTCCCGGCATACGTATTGTGCGGGCGCGTCACAGTGTCCGTCCCGAAATACGTCAATTGGAACGTACCGTCACCGACCCGGTTCCCCGTGCCGAGCGCGGTATTGTCGAGCTCATTCTCCGCCTGCCCGCCGACCGACCAATAGTTGTATGCCTGCGTGCCGCCGACGGTATTCACCGCGCCGATGGCCGTCGAGTAAGGCGCCTGCGATACATTGCCATGCCCAATCACATAGGAGCTCATCCCGCCCGCATAGTGGCTGGTATTCTTATCATCCGTCCGATTGGCCGCCGATTTCACGATATTGCTCTGGCCGAACGCCGCACTCTCCGTCACAATGTACGTGCCCTGGTCCATCGTCCCGTTCCCGGATACGGTATTTTGATACCCGAGTGCGACATTCCGGTACCCGGTGACTTTATTCTCAAAGCCGCCGGCCAGCGTGTAGTACGAATTGTACTGCCCGGCGTAACTGGCAAAATTATTGAGATCCGCACTGTACCAAGTCCCCCCGGCCTCGTTCCCCACGCCAATGGCGACATTGTAATTATGATACGAAGTCTCACCGCTTCCATATATATTTGCACCGTTATACGAGCCGCCTACAATATTTTCAGCTCCCAAGGCCGTAGAGTCATTATTACGGGTCGTATTGTCGATACCGAGTGCATACGAACGCTCACCATTTTGCGCATCAGAATCATACCACGCAGAAGAACGAACCCGATTCCCGATACCAAGTACAGAAGAATAATATGTACGTGAATAACCGCGATAATCAGCAGAAAATTTATTTCCGGCATAATCTGTTCCATCAGTTCCAGCCACTATATTATTCGCACCAAATGAAGACGAATAATTACTGGCCGAACTATTATTAAAGCCAACCGCCATTGCCTGACCGGTAGAAGTGCTATACCTATAGTTGCCCTGCTGATAAACAACATAGCTCCCGCCTTTATTATTACTCCCAATGGCAGTATTCCACTCGTTACCAGCCACAGTGTTTGTAAAACCAATTGCAGTAGAATAGGAACTATTTATGGCATTCGATTTCCCCAGTGCATTTGAGTAAGTAGCACTGCCACTGTTCTCTTGCCCTAAAGCGGTTGCATATCTTCCATATGCAACATTATTCAAGCCGATATGAGTAAGTGCCCCCTCATTACTACTACTACCGCTCGTCGGATTGTTATTGATTCCCACAAGAGTGGAAGTACTAAACTCCACACGATTTGTATTATTATTACCAACTCCGATATAGGTATCCCGACCGTAATCATTAGACCTTAGGTAATTACTATATCCAATCCCTACAGAACGTCCATCATCATCATGGACATGGTTGGATGTATAGTTATCGGATCCAATCAGATAATTACGAATCCCGTCGGCCATAGTATTATTCGAACCTAATGCCCCCGAATATGAGAAACTTGTTGTGGTACTCGTATTCCCTACGCCAAAGAAAATAATATGATCATCATAAGCCTTAATCGTGTTTTGCCGCCCTAAAATCGAACTATAATCACTATAATAGTTTATGGTGTTTCCGCTACCCAAAATGGTATTATTCGTCGCACTATAACCGGAACTCGTTCCCATCGTATTGCTAAACCCGGCGACCGTCGAATTCGACGCATCAGTAAATGTATTCCCCGCGCCAAAAGCAGATTCATACGAGCCATAATATTTCATCGTGTTTGAAAAACCTGCCGCAATGGATTTACTTACACTACCATAGATTTCATTGCTTTTCCCCACAGCCGTGATATAGGTGCTACTATAACTATTGTTATTCGTATACGCCTCGATTTTATTTGAAACGCCCAAGGCATTGTTATATGACCCGCGATGATAGCTATCGCTATAACCAAATTGGTTGTCATAGCCGAAAGCGGAATTATAGGAGCCGTACAACCGGTTTTGCACGCCAAAGGCTTTTGCATAATTGTCTGTGACGGTATTATTAAACCCGACGGCAATCGTATTGCCGTAACTCGAACTGGCATTTTGTCCCAAGACCCCGGTCACTGTATTTTGATTCCCAATGGCCACCGTGTGCCAGGTGACGGTCGAGGGATACCTATAGTCATAAGATCGCGAACCTTTCCCTGTGGTATTCTTGTACCCCAAAGCGACGGCGTCTTTCCCGTAGCCGGTATTTTCGGAGCCGAAGAGCGCATTTTCGCCGGATGAGGTCTCGGTCATGCCTTCGCGCGTATCGAAAACGAGGGCTTGATTGAGATACCCGAAGACGGTGGAATTGGCCGTCTGGGCATTGTTTTTATACCCGACGGCGACGGTGCCGGTCCCGGTCACGGCGGCGGTGTAGTCGGTATTGTCATAGCTCGTCATGTTGTTTCCGGCGCCCATGGCGATGGCATTTTCCGCGCCGGCGTAGTTTCGATAGCCGAAGGCGCCGGAATTCGTACCGGCGGCGACGTTCAAGACGCCGATGGCATTGGAGTTTCCGCCTTCCGTTTCTTTATCGGCATCGCCGCCCGCTTCGTTCTTGTACCCGATGGCGATGGCGGCTTTTTTGATGGCGCTGTTTTGGGTACCGATGGCGTTTGCGGTGGTGTAGGCGGGATCGGCGGTATTTTGGTAGCCGATGCCGCTGCCGGTATTGAAGCTGCCGATGCCGCTGTCTTCGTTTTCGCTCCCGATGGCGACGGGGTAGACGTCGGTCACGGGATCTGTGTCTTTGGCTTGTGTCTTCACGCCCGTATTGTGGTAGCCGACGGCGATCCCGACGGTGATATTATCGGACCCGAAAGCGGCGGCAGGATGGTCGTCCGAATCGGAATTGACGGTATTTTTTCCGCCGAATGCGGCCGCGATGCCGGATCCTTGTTCATTGAGGGTATTTTTGTAGCCGAAAGCGACGCTCTCGTGTCCGGCGGTGATGGTATTAGACTGACCGAGGGCGACGGAGTCATTGACGATGACTTTATTGGAATCGCCGAGGGCGACGGTACTGCCGCCGGCGTATTCGCCATGGGTGTCTTCATCGACGTCGGTGACGCCGGTGGCTTCATTTCCGTAGCCGATGGCGGTGGTATAGAGGGTGGTCTTCTGGGTGACGGCATTGTATTTACCGGAGACGTTTCTCGTGCCTTCGGCAAAAGCATAGGCGCCGGCGGCCTCATTCATCTGCCCGGTGGCCATGGCATAGGCACCGCTGGCGGTATTGGAGACGCCGAGTGCCATGGTATTGGCCGCACTGGTCTTATTGCTGTAGCCCATGGCGGTCGCAGCGGTGCCGACGGTGATGTTTTCTGCACCGACGGCCATGGTCTGGTCGCTGCTGGCTTTGTTCTTGTAGCCGAAGGCATTCGCATTCTGTCCGTCGGCGGTATTTTCCGATCCCATGACGATGGCGCCGGCGGCCAGGGTGGACGCGGTATTGGATGTCCCGAAGGCTTGTGCGTAGTCACTGCCGGCACTGTTTCTGAAGCCGAAGGCGGAGGAGTAGATCCCGGAGGCACTATTCGTCGTGCCTTCTTCGCCGGCGCCGATGGCGGTGGAGAATGTCCCGGAGGCGGAGGATTTATTACCGACGGCGGTGGAGTAATTGCCGGTGGCGCTGTCCCCGTAGCCGACGGCGGTGCCGTACATGCCTTTTGAGAGATTGTAGACGCCGACGGCGGTGCCGTAGTCAATATTCGCGTCATTCCGATAGCCGACGGCGGTCGAGCGCCCGACAGTGGCGGTATTCGCATAGCCGATGGCGGTCGAGTAGGTCCCGGTGGCGCTGTTGTAGAAGGTATTTCCTTCCGACGTGACGAGCCCGGAGCCGAGCGCGGTGGAGTAGGCCCCGCCCGCGGAATTCATGTACCCGTAGACGGCGGCGTAATTGGCGGACGTGGCGGCCAGATTCCCGGCAGCGAGCTGGTAATCGAATTCATCCGTCACGCGCGATCCGTCGCCGAGTTTCTGGTTTCCGACACCGGCAGCCTGGATCCCGCTGCCCGCCATGGCCAAAAGCATCGCCAATACCGCGGCTTTCATCAATCTTCTCTTCTTCATAAAAATCCCTTCCTTTCCGAGGAACGGTCAAGCCCAAGAATCGAAATCATCTCGGGACCATCAAGAACGCAAGTAGGAAACGGCTCCCCAAAAGCCGTCCCGCCGGGAAGGGAGAAAAACAAAAAACCCCCGACAATCCCGGAAACATCCGTCCGATCATCGAAGGTTTTCACAAAAATGAGGAGGGGAAGCGCTTTCGCGTCCTTTCCCGCGTTCGCCGTTCGCCGTGGTCCGTTTACCGTTCACCGTGCGTCACATAGCGCGACAAGCCAAGCAATCATCTGATGTCTGATATCTGACACCTGACGTCTCAAGCACTATGAGCCACCAACTGCTAACTGCTCACTGCTCACTGCTCACTGCTAACTGCTAACTATCCAGCGCCTGACCCCCAAAGCCAAGCACAAAAGCAAACTCCTCATATGTAATTGTGATATCCGCCTTCTCCAACGGCCGGATGCACGTAAGTACGGACTCGCGCAGCTTAAAAAAGCCGACACTCCACCCTATAAACTTTTATGCATTGTGATTCTACCCCTTTTCGAGAGTTTACGCAAGCATAGCAAGCATAGTTTTTAGTGATATCCATGGCATTTTCGGCAATCATCTTTATAAAAGCGCAATTATTTTTCGTGTTTCATATAATTTTATAAATTCCAAAAACTTTCTCTAAAGCTCCTCCCGAATCCCTCGCATTCTATGGAAAAAGTCGACAAAATCAAAACCTTTCAATACCATCTCACCAAGCCCAAAACGCCCGATTCCAAGCGCCCCGCACCAAATTTCCCCCGCCGAAAACACCGCACCCCCCCCATTTTCTAAACTCTTTCTAAATTCCGCAACCCCGCCTACAATCCAACCCTCTCTATCGAAAAAAGATGCCCCAAAGGGGCGGGTGCGGTGTCGCTTCGCGACGGTTTTGGAAACGCCTTCGGCGCCCCATCATCCAGCCCTTCGGGCCACCTTCCTCCTAAGGAAGGCTAATGCGGTACGCGCTTCGCGCAATTTATAAAATGCGGCGAAGCCGCCACCGATTAGCCCGCTTTTGAAAGATGGCTTGGCAGGTGGCGGCCCTTGCCAAAGCTGACGGCTAATAGCTAACAGCTAACAGCTAACAACCAACAGCTGTCACCATGACGCACAGACGCCGTCGGCACGGGGTTCTGTCGCGCCGCAGAGGATGCCGTCTTCTGTCCGCCAGATGATTTCGCCGCGGCCGAAGAGGGACATGTCGTCCGAGATGGTGATGCGATGGCCGCGAGAGCGGAGTTCTTCGATGACGGCGAGCGGGATGCCGGGCTCTGCGTCGAAGTGCATACCGCCCGTCCATTGCCAGCGCGGCGCGTCCAATATTTCCTGCGGATTCATATGGAAATCCAGCGCGTTTGTCACGACTTGCAGATGGCCTTGCGGCTGCATGAAGCCGCCCATGACGCCGAAGGGTCCCACGGCGCGGCCGTTTCTTGTCAAAAATCCGGGGATGATGGTGTGGTACGTCCGCTTGTGCGACGCGAGGACATTGACGTGCGCGGGGTCGAGAGAGAAATTCATGCCGCGATTTTGGAGCGCGATCCCATGGCCGGGGATGACGATGCCGCTGCCGAATTGGCAATAATTGCTCTGGATATAGGAAACCATATTGCCTTCGCTGTCGGCCGTCGCCAGATACACGGTGCCGCCGCAGGAGGGATCGCCGTGACGCGGCTCTTTGGCTGTCTCGCCGATTTCCGCTCGTCTTGCCTCGCCGTATGCCTCACTCAAAAGGTCTTCGGGGGAAATTATCATATAGGCGGGGTCGGTCACAAAATGCATCCCGTCGGCAAAGGCCATTTTCATCGCTTCAAATTGCCTGTGGAGTGTCTCGGCGCTGTCTCTTTCCGTGAAGGAGAAACCTTTCAAAATATTGAGCGCCGTGAGCGGCACGATGCCGTGGCCGTTCGGCGGGAGTTCCCAGACGTCGTACCCGCGATAAGAGAGGGAGAGCGGCGCCACCCATTCCGGCGCCCAGGCCGCGTAGTCTTCTTTGCGAACGAAGCCGCCCGTTTCCCGCGAAAAGCGGTCGATGGCCTCGGCGATGTCGCCGCGATAAAAGGCTTCACAATTTGTTTCCGAAAGGCGCGTAAGGGTCCGCGCATGGTCGGGGAGGCACATTTTTTCTCCGGCACGCGGCGGCCGGCCTACTTTTGTAAAGGTCTCAAACCAGCCCGCAAAAGCCGAATCGCCCTTGTGCCGCACGATTTCATCAAATTCTTTTTTCCATTCCGCCGCGACGAAGGAGGAAACGGGAAACCCGTCCCGTGCATAGGCAATCGCCGGCTCAAAAAGGGCCGCAAAGGGGAGGCGTCCGAATCGTTTGGAAAGCGCCGCCCACGCTGCCGGAGCGCCCGAGACGGTCACGGGAATCCAGCCGCGCTTGGGCATTTCTTTATGTCCGCGTGCGCGTACCGTCTCCGCCGAGATGCCCGCCGGTGCCCAGCCGCTCGCATTAAGGCCGACCATTTCGTCTTTCATCCACACAATGGCGAAGGCATCGCTGCCGATTCCATTGGAAACGGGCTCGACGACCGTGAGACAGATCGCCGTCGCAATCGCCGCGTCCACCGCGTTTCCTCCGGCGCGCAGCATGGAAAGCCCCGCCTGCGCCGCCAAATGGGACGCCGTACACACCATGCCGCGCTCCGCATACACCACCGACCGCCGCGACGGATACCGATACTGCTGCCGCTCTTCCCGAAGTCGTAACATCTTTTTTCTCCTTTCCGTCTGTGTTTCCTTATCCGTTGGCCGTTTTCCGTTTTCCGTTGGCCGTTCACCGTCTTTCACACCCCATGAATCCCAAAGCTACTCACGCCCGGTTCACGGTTCACGGATAACGGACATCGGACCGCGTCACCCCGCGACCGTTTCTGCGTTTTCCGTTGGCCGTTCACCGTTTCTCACACGGCAAGAATTGCGTAGACTCTCACGCGCGGAGGGTGGAGGGCGTTGTATCGAAATACCCGCGTTTGCAAATTTTTTCAAAACGGGTATAATAAAGACATGGAACAGCCCGGAGGTGCGTCCGGCGCTTCCCAATATTTTGTTATAATTTGAGAAAAGGCCGAAGCTTGACCTGTGGTTAGCAGGTCTTTTTTCATTTGCGGATTATTTCAAAATCATAACCACCGATGAAATGATGATGGCAATCAGAGTGCCAAAGGCTATCATAAGCGAAAGCGCTTCGTAAATCTTCATGCGATCACCCCCTTTCGGGAAGACCGCCACCGGGCTGTCTTTTGTATTGTAAAGAAACGGCGCGAAACTGTCAAATCCATCCGTCATCCGTTATCCGTTGACCGTTCACCGTTTCTCATTCGGCAGGAAAAACGACGAGCGAACAACGGTCAACCCCAAATACCCACCTTGCAAAAAATGGCAAAGCAGGTATAATAAAGACATGGAACAGCCCGGAGGTCCTACCGGCGCTTCCCTGAATTTTTGTAGAATTGAGAAAAGGCCGGAAAATCAACCTGTGGTTAGCAGGTCTTTTTTCATTTACGGATGATTTCAAAATCATAACCACCGATGAAATGATGATGGCAATCGGTACACGAAAAAGGAGCTCCCTTGATGAGAGCTCCTTTTTCGTGTGGCAAAATATTTTGGCGGGAAAAGTTTTTCTCGCATTGTGCCGTCTATCTCCCGCCCCTACGGGACACCGGCAACCGTCCACCGGAAGGTCGCCTTCAAAAGAGGGCTAATTGGTGGCGGCCTCCGATGAAAAGCTTTTTCTTCACATTGTGCCGTCTATCTCCCGGCGCTTCGCGCCACCCTCTTTCAAAAGAGGGCTAGCATGTGGCGGCCTCCGGCCGCATTTTAGAATGTCGCGAAGCGACACCTGCACTGCTCACTGCTCACTGCTAACTGCTCACTTTCCGCATCTATGCGCCGCAAAAGCCGAGCACAAAACAAGCTCACCCCAAGCAATCCCACAATCCCCACACGCCGCAGAGAATGAAAACGATCGCCGCGACCCATTTGATGGTTTTCTCCGGGATTCGTTTCCCCAAGACCGTGCCGACGATGATACCGAAGCCGTCCGCGATAATCATGCCGATGAGCGTCCCGCACCAGACGGGCAGCACCGTGTGGAATTGCGCCGCGAGCGTAATCGTCGCCAGCTGCGTCTTGTCACCCATTTCCGCGATGAAAAACCCCATCGCCACCGTCCAAAAAGCACTCTTATACCGCGCCTTCTGATCCTCCTCCGAAATGGTGTCGCCGCGAATCGTCCACAGGCCGAAAATGATAAAGGAAATCGACGCCGCGATCTGGATCCATTCCATGGAGACGTAATTCGTAATGAAATCGCCGACGACGACGGCAAAGAGATGATTGGCCGCCGTCGCCGCCGTAATCGCGAGCATGACTGTCTTCCACGGATATTTCGTGGCAAAGGCAATGGCCAAGAGCTGCGTCTTGTCACCCATTTCCGCCAGCACGACGAAGAGGAACGCGCTGATAAAGGCGACCATCGAGGGACTGAAATTGGCATTGATGAATTCGAGCATAGAAAAAACCTCCTTGGGTCAAATAGGAGGCCGTGCGTTCAAGGGAAGAGCCACAAAAAAAGAGACTCCGGCACCCACTTTGACCGCATGGTCTCATGAATGCCTAAAAGTCTCGCCTGGTTAAAACAGCCAAATCGGTCGCCCGACTAGTATGTTGACTTTGTTTCGAGGGCTACTCCCTTTTAGGAAAAAGCGATGGGGAAATGATATCACATTTCCCATCCTTTTGCAAATAAAAAATTTTCGTTTCATGCTATAATAAAGGAAATGAGGGGCTTGGCTTTTAGGATTTTTTCCTTTGGCGGCGTTGGTTGTGAGGGCTCTCGCAAGATAGGGATGAGGGATTCGGAAAAGAAAGAGAATGAAAAACGACAGGAGTTCTGCGGGGAACCGCCCCGCATGTAAGATGCTATGAAAAACATGCCAAACAAAACACATCAACAATAAAAATAAATTCATTCACAAGGAGGAACCTATCATGGACGAAATCATGAAAAGAGGAAACACACGGAAATTTGCCGATGCGCCCGTCTCGGACGAAGATGTCGATCGTCTGATCCGCGCCGGGATGCAGGCCCGCACCGCCGGCAACCAGATTCCTTGGCACTTTGTCATTGTCAGAAACGATCCTTCCATCAAAGTCCTTTCCCACAGCAGCATGGCCGCCGGCACGATTCGCAAGGCGCCGCTCGTCCTGATGCTTCTCTTTGAAGAAAAAGGGCTCAGCTATCCGGAATCCATCCCGACGGATATGGGGGCGTGCGCGCAAAATATTTTAACGGAAGCCGCCCATCTCGGCCTCGGCACGCAATGGGTCGCCGTTTACCCCTACGAAGACCGCATCCGCCACATCCGCTCCTTCTTCGATCTCCCGACGGACGTCACACCTTTCTGTCTCATCCCCGTCGGCCATCCGGCAGAGAAACCGGTGAAAATCGATCATTACGACGCGAAAAGGATTCATAAGGAAACGTTTTAACAGAAACGGCAGAGATGTGTATGCTCGGCTTTGGTCGTCAGGCAAATATCCGATGTCTGCCTTCTCAATTTCCATAAGAGAGTAAAAGCCGGGCCACGAATTCCTCCTCGTTAATCACGGGGACACCCAACTCTTTGGCGCGGATGAGCTTGCTTCCCGCGTCCGCTCCCGCCACGACGAGCGTCGTCGTCTTTGTGACGCTGCTTTGCACTTCGCCTCCTTGAAAGCGAATTTTTTCTCCGGCTTCTCGCCGCCCCATCAGTGTGAGTTTCCCCGTGAGTACGACGCGTTCCCCGGAAAAGGCCGCGCCTTCCGCTTTCGTTGTGATTTCTTCCGTGACGACGCCCGCTTCTTTAAGGCGCTCGATCATCGCACGGTTTCCTTCATCGGCAAACCAGCCCGTGACGCTTTCGGCAATCGCACTCCCGATGCCTTCCGTTTCCGCCAGTTCTTCCGCCGTCGCCGCCGTGATCGCATCCAGCGTGTGATAGCGCGCCGCCAAGAGTTCGCCGCCTTTTTCGCCAAGGAAACGAATGCCCAGTGCGAAGAGTAATTTCGCCAATCCGCGCGTCCGGCTCTTTGCAATGGCGGTAACCAAATTCTGCGCGCTCTTGGCGCCCATGCGCTCCAGCCCGGCAATCTGATCGGCCGTGAGGCGATAGAAATCCGATACATCCGAGATGAGCCCGGCCGCCAAGAGGCCGTCCACGACCGAAGGTCCCATCCCTTCGATATTCATCGCGCCGCGCGAGGCAAAATGTACGAGCCTTTCACGAAGTGCCCCGCCGCATGCCGGATTTTCGCAACGGAATGCCGCTTCTCCCAGTGTGCGCGAGACGGGCCCTCCGCAAATCGGGCACTCGCTCGGCATGAAAAATTCCCGTTCCTTTCCCGAACGTTTCGCCTTATTGACAGACGCCACTTCCGGGATGATTTCCCCTGCCTTGTAAATCCGCACATAATCGCCTTTGCGGATATCTTTTTCCCGAATGAAATCCAGATTGTGAAGCGTCGCGCGCCGCACGGTCGTCCCCGCAAGCTTGACGGGCACGAGGTCCGCCGACGGCGTCAACACACCCGTGCGCCCCATTGTCACTACGATGTCCAGCACCTGCGTTTCCGCTTCCTCCGGCGGATATTTGTACGCCGTCGCCCAGCGCGGATCATGTCCCGTCGCACCCAAAATCTCCTGCTGCGCGAAATCATTCACCTTGATGACCATCCCGTCCGTATCATACGGCAGCTCATGCCGCGCATCCGCCCATTCCGCCACGCCGTCGATGACGCCCGCCATCGAGTCCCATTTCCGATAATGCGGATTTACGCGGAAACGGAATCCCGCGAGCGCTTCCAAAAGTTCTTCTTGCGACGAAATCGAAAGCCCTTCGCTGTCACCCAGCGCATACGCAAAGAAATCCAAATTTCGAGACGCCGTCACCTGCGGATTCAGCTGCCGAAGCGAGCCGGCCGCTGCGTTTCTGCAATTTGCGAAAGGCATCAGTCCCGCCTCGTCCCGCTCCCGATTGAGCCTGGCGAAACTTTCCCGCGGCATGAAGACTTCGCCGCGCACTTCCATGTACGGCGGTGCATTTTCAATGAAAAGCGGAATGGAACGAATCGTCTTCACATTTGCCGTCACGTCTTCTCCGACGCGCCCGTCTCCGCGCGTCACCCCATGCGTTAGAACGCCGTCTTCATACACGAGATTCATCGAAAGCCCGTCAATCTTGAGCTCCGTGATGTACGTCGGTGACGCCGAGAGCCCCTCGCGCACCCGCCGGTCAAAATCCAAAAGCTCTTCGGCATTGAACACATTGGAAAGGGACAGCATCGGCCGCGTGAAACGCACTTTCCCAAACGTTTCCGAAGCCTTTCCCCCGACCCGCTGCGTCGGCGAATCCGGCCGAACCAAATCGGGAAACTCCCGCTCCAAATCCGAAAGCTCCCGGTACATTTTGTCGTACTCAAAATCCGTGATCGACGGCCGATCGAGTACATAATACAAATACGAATGATAAGACAGTGTCTTGCAAAGTTCCTCAATCCGCGCTTTCGCGTCTTCTTTTGTCATCATGATTCCTCCGTGGAAATATTGATTTCTTCGGCTTCTATTTTATCATAAAAGAGAGAGCCGGGAGAAAGGTGCGGAACTTTGGGAGTTTTTCGCTTTGGGAGGCAATTTCGACGCGAAGTTTTCTGCTGATAGAGACGAGAAGCACAGCTTTTAGCCCTTTCCGATTTTTCGGCAGACGAAAGAGGTCTTTTAGTTGTTAGCTATTCGTTTTTAGCGATGTCGCCTTCGGCGGCGATTATAAAAATGCGACCCTTTTCTTTTCCACGCAAAAAGCGCGGTGCGTATCTGAGTTTCCTTTAATACGCATCGCGCTTTTATTTCGTTTTCGATTCGATTATCCGAGGAATCCGCGGGTGTTTTGCGCTTCGACGACACGCTTCAAAGCGAGCATGTAGGAAGCGAGACGGAAGGTGACGCCGTATTGTTTACGGAGGGCGTCCACATCTTCATAGGACTGTCTCATGTTCTTTTTGAGGCGGTCATTGTATTCTTCTTCCGTCCAGTAGAGGCCGGTCTTATTCTGCACCCATTCGTAATAGGAGCCGACGACGCCGCCGACATTGGACATGACATCGGCCAAGACGTCGATGCCTTTCTTTTCGAAATAATCGTCCGCTTCTTCGGTCGTCGGGCCGTTCGCACCTTCGAGGATGACACGGGCCTGTACGTCTTCCATCGTGCCGGCATGGAGCTGATTTTCAAGGGCTGCCATGAATAGGACATCGACTTTCAGTTTCAAAAGTTCCGGATTCGGAATGATGGTCGCGCCGGCTTCTTCGTAACCTTTGAGGGAGCGGCCGTGGGAGTTGGCATATTCATACGCCGCTTCGACGTCGATGCCGTTCGGATTGTAGAGGGAGCCGTCGATATCGCCGATCGCGATGACTTTCACGCCTTCGCGATGCATGAGGAGCGCGCCGACGCTGCCGACATTGCCGAAGCCTTGGACGGCGAGTGTGAGGTCTTTCATCGCAAGGCCGTTCTTTTCACACCAAGTCGCAAGCGTATAGCTCAGGCCGCGGCCGGTCGCTTCGTTGCGGCCGAGGGACCCGCCCGTCACAATCGGTTTCCCGGTGACGACGCCCGGCGTCCATTCGCCGCGAAGGGTGCTGTATTCATCGGCAATCCACGCCATGATCTGGCCATTCGTATTCACGTCCGGCGCCGGTACGTCACGATCGGGTCCGATGATCGGCGCGATGCGACGGATATAGGTGCGGGTCAGGCGCTGGAGTTCACGCTGGGAAAGTTTATGCGGATCGACTTTGATGCCGCCCTTGGCGCCGCCGTAGGGGATATTTCCGATTGCATTCTTAATCGTCATCCAAGCCGCGAGAGCCTTCACTTCGTTTTCGTCGGAATCCGGATGGAAACGAATGCCGCCCTTGGCCGCGCCGCGCGCCGTGGAGTGCTGCACGCGATAGCCGGAGAAGACTTCCGTGTGCCCGTCGTCCATGACGATCGGAAGGGAAACGGTGAGCTCGCGCTCCGGATAGCGGACGAATTCGTATTCATTCCGGGAAATGCCGAGCTTTTCCGCTGCCTTGTCCAAGACGTGAAGCATGTTTTCATAAGGATTGTAAGCCATAATCGCACCTCTTCAAAAAAATCTGCCATAGGCAAAAAACATATTGGATATCTGAAACAATTATATCACAAATGCGGGGCTTGGGAAGAGAAAAAATGTATACTCTTTTTGTCAATAGGCTATTTATTGTGCATTCAAGTCATGGATGTGCGGAAAATAGTGTACATTTTTGAAAAGGAGAATACAGAGATTGAAGTGCTCGGCTTTGATCGTCAAGCTCATGGCTAAATAAAATTAGCGAGACAGTAAAGGTGTCTCGCTAACAAAGTCTAACTTTTGGGGGTCACAACAAAATGTGCTTCCCTTTTTCTTATTTCTCTTCTTTCACGATGAGCTGAATGGTCGCGGTCACTTGCGGGTGGACCCAGACTTCGATCTCGTATTCGCCCGGTTCTTTGATGGGGGCTTTGAGCTTGATATTTTTCTTGTCGAGCTTGAATCCGTATTTCTGCTCGAGCGTCTCGCTGATGTCTTTGGCGGTGACGCTGCCGAAGGTTTTTCCGTCTTCGCCGACGCGGACGGGGATTTCCGCTTTCACTTTCTTGAGCTGCGCAGCCATGACGATGGCTTCGTCGGCGGCGACTTGGGACTTGAAGGCTTGGGATTCTTTGCGCTGCGCCGCGGTATTGAGATTGGCGGCGGTGCCTTCGACGCCGAGGCCTTTTTTGATGATAACGTTGCGACCGTAGCCGTCTTTCACTTCAATCACGTCACCGCGTTTCCCCAAATTTTTTACGTCCTGTGTCAATACGATTTTCATGATGGTTCCTCCTTGGTTTTATTTTGAAATACAGGAAACAGTTTTATTCTTCCGCGAATTGTTCGCGAATGGCAGCGAGGATTTTCGCCTCGGCTTCTTCTTTTTCACTTTCTCGGATCTGCGCGCCGGAGACGGTCATGTGGCCGCCGCCGCCCACCACTTCCATTACGCGCTGGACATTGACGGAGCCGTCGCTTCGGGCCGAGATACCGAGTTGCTGTTTCTCTATCGGATAGAAAAGGATGCTCACGCGGATTCCTTCCACGGCGACGAGGTCATCGGCGATTTTGCCGGCCATGACTTGCGCCTGCTCCGCTTCTCCGGGGACTTCGGCAATGGCGATACATTTATCAATCACGCGCATTTTCGACATGACGTCCGCCTTGGTGCGCACGGTATCGATGTCGAGGACGAAGAGGCCGCGGACGAGAGCGGTATCGGCGCCGCTTCTCCTAAGGAAACTGGCCGCGTCGAAGGTGCGTATCCCGGTCTGCACGAAGAAATTTTTCGTGTCGACGACCATGCCGGCGTAAAGACAGGAAGCGGTAAGTTGCGGGAGTTCCGCCCCGTTTCCGTAATATTGAATGAGCTCTGCGACAAGCTCGGATGCAGACGAGGCCGATGGCTCCATATAGGTGAGCAGGGTATTCGTCACGATGGAATTGGCGCGGCGATGGTGATCGACGATGATGCGTTTCTTTGCCGCCGCCAGCACTTTAGGCGCGGCGACCATGTCCGGGATATGCGTATCGGTGATGAAAACAAGCGTCTTATCCGTCACGAGGCTCTTGGCTTCGTCCTCGCGAATCAGGAGATGCTCCATGCCGGGCTCGGCCATGATGGCTTTGCGCATTTTGCGCGATGTCTCGTCGTATTTGGACACGACGATATGGGCGGGTTTTTCGGAAACGGTCGCCAGGTGCGCAAGTCCCATGGAGGCGCCGATTGCATCATAGTCTTCGTGCGCGTGCCCCATGATCAGGACGCGGTCGGATTCTTCGATCATTTCTTTCAAAGCCTGCGCGATGACACGAACGCGGACGCGCGTGACGCTGCCGGCCGATTGTGTCTTGCCGCCGTAGACTTTCACGCTCTCCCCGATCCGGACGACGGCCTGATCGCCGCCGCGCCCCAGCGCCAAATCAAGTGCCGCCTGGGCTTCTTCCGCCTGCCGGGCAAAGGATTCTTCACTCTTGACGATTCCGATGGAAAGCGTGACGGGAATGCGGTTCACCGTGCGGATTTCATGGACTTTATCCAGCAAATCGAAATTGCGATCGATGAGCGTTTTCAGTGCCGCGTGAGAAATGCACGCGACGAATTCGGCCGTGTCGTATTGCTTGATAAATCCGTCCAGCTCGGAAAATTCGCCTAAAATACATTCGTCGACGTCGGAGAGGAGATTCGATTTCTCCAAATCCGTCATATTTACGAGCGCTTCGGAAAGATTGTCGATCCGAATGAGGCAGAAAACCGGCATGGCCTCAGCCGACGCGGCCAGCGTTTCCTCCATGTCCGTACGGTCCATGAGATAGAAAAGCATGAAGGGCCGCTCGCCCTCTTCCGTCGGCTCGATGTATTTATGGAAAACACGGAAATACAGGTCGTCTTTTTGGCAATCAAACCAGCCCGTCTTCCCGAAAAGACGCGACGCGTGGACGCCGGGGAGCAGGTGATCGAGCTCCATATCTCTCTCGTGCTCGATGTCGGCCCAATTCCGAAAGACTTCATTCGCCCACACGACCTGCCGTTTCTCGTCCATCATCGCGATGCCGAGCGGCAAATTTTTCACGGCATACGTCGTCCCGGCCTCGACGGCGACAGATAAATCGTCCAGATACCGCATGAGCCGCTCTTCCTGCTCATAGCTTTTCTTCTTGATAAAAAGCACAACGGCCAGATCGATGATACCGAAAAGCGCACCGAAGACCCAATTCTGACAGGCAAGAGCCACGAGTGTCACGGCGATGAGCAGCCAAAACAGTTTCTCGTATTTCTTCTGGAGCCAAATTTCGTCCAGCATACAGCCTCCTTTGGAATCGCAAAAGAAATCTCACTTCCGATTCCGTATTTCTCATTATATCATAGTCGGTAAAAGTGCAGAGAAAAGCGGGGGCGGCTTTTATCAGGCGCAAGATAGTTGTTAGCTGTCAGCTACTAGCTGTTAGATTTTTTGCGTCTCATAGAGCGCGATACGTCAGGCGCAAAAAGTTCGCAATTAGCAGTGAGCAGTGCAGGTGTCGCTTCGCGACGATTTCAAAATGCGGCTGCAGGCCGCCACAAGTCAAACCGCGCCGCCATTCCGACCCCTTCAACAATTGATGTATAATAAAAATATCAAATCCACGATTTTGAACAAGGAGGCTTATTATGAATTTCATGGAACTTTGCCGGGCCCGTTTCGCCGTGCGCCAATTCTCCGATCGCCCGCTCGAAGACGAAAAATTGCAGCAAATTTTGGAAGCGGGAAATCTCGCCCCGACGGCGAAAAATTTCCAGCCCCAGCGGATTTATATCCTGAAATCGCCCGAAGCGCTTGCGAAGATGGACGCGCTCACCCCGTGCCGCTACGGCGCGCCGATCGCCCTGCTCCTCGCCTACGATACCGACGAAGAATGGAAAAGCGAACTCGATCCCGGCATTCACTCCGGCGTGGAAGACGTCAGCATCGTCGCGACCCACATGATGCTGGCAGCCGCTGATATCGGCGTGGACAGCATCTGGATCAACCGTTTCTCCAATGCGAAAGCCGAAGAACTTTTCAATCTTCCGAAAAACGAAAAAGTCGTCCTCTTCCTGCCGCTCGGCTACCGCGCGTGTGCTGCGAGACCGGCCCCGCAGCACACGCATAAAAAGCCGCTCGACGCCACCGTGCGCATCCTCTGATGAGCCGCATTTTCGCCGCCGGCCTCTCCCGCGAAGAGGCAGAGGAGACGTACGCCGCGTGGCTTTTAGGGAAACGGCCGCCCCACGCCGTGACCGTCTCCGGCGGAAATCTGTACCTCTCCCCGACGCTTCCCCGTCCGGCGCAAGCTATCAAAACGGAAATTTCTGGCATCCCCGTCGCGACGACCGAAGACGATGCCGTCACCGCGACCGCTGCCCGGAACTTTTTCGCGTGGCGCCGCCTCCCCGGCCGCCTCATTAGTGGAGAGGACCCGGCCGGCCTCCTCATCTGCGATAAAACGACATGGGAGACCTTGACCGCCGACGTAGCGTGGAAGCCCCTCGCATTTCCCGATCTTTTGACCGCCGTCCTCACTGAAAAAGAAGCCGCGGATGATTGGGGCGTGCCGGAAAAAGAACTCAAAAAACGAAGAGAGACCGGCGGCCTCTCTACAAAAATCTGCAAACCCTCCGGCCAAACGGCGCTCTACCTCCGCTCCGCCGTCAAGGCGATGGCAAACAGGACGAAAAATTTTGCCGTGGCAGAAAAACCCATACAAGAAAATTTTCCCGGCAAGAAAAACGGAAACGCCATGGACATCTCCTTCCCCGAACAATCGGACCGAGACATCCTCCCCCTTCTTCTCGTCTTCACCCCGCCTGAAGCCGCGCCGATCTGGGGCCGTCCCTCCGAAGAAATCCGAAGCGCCGCTGCCGGAGCCGGCCACCGCGCCGCACGCCTTTCGGAAGACGAAAGCCGCCAAGCCGGCCGCCACCGCCTCATCCCCCGCGCTGCCCTCGAAACCCTCTTCGGCACCCCGGATCCAAAGGCCTGGCGCACTTTCGTTTCCCGTTTCCTCTAAAAATGACAAACAAAAAGCACGGATGACAAAAACATTGCAAAATCCGTGCTTTTTTGCTACGCATGACAAAAACTTTCCCTTATAATTTGCCTTTTCCCTTATTTTGCTGTATATTTTAAGGGCAAAGGGGGATATGTATGAGAAATTTCCGATACCAAACCATTCAAAATCAAAAATGGGACACCGACATCTTGCGCACCGTCGGCGCCATTTACAAAGAAGCCGGCAAGCAAGATCTGTCCCTTCGCCAAAAACCGAAAGAGCTCGAAAAATTAGTCGAAATCGCCAAAATTCAAAGTACCGAAGCCTCAAACGCCATCGAAGGGATCTTCACCTCCGCGACGCGGCTCCGGCAGATTGCGCTGGAAAAAACGACGCCCAAAAACCGCGACGAGCAAGAAATCGCCGGGTATCGGGACGTCCTCGCCCTCATTCACGAAAATTTCGACGCCATTCCCGTTTCCGTTAACTACATTCTGCAACTCCACAAAATTTTATGCGGCCATATGGCCAATCCCATGGGCGGCAAGCTTAAAAACGTCCAAAATTACATCAGCGCGACCCATCCGGACGGCACCGTCGAGACCCTTTTCACCCCGCTTGCCCCCTACGAGACACCGACCGCATTGGAAAAAATTTGCGACGAATACCGACGCGCCATCGGAGGAGGAGAAGCCGAGCCGCTCCTTCTCATTCCTATTTTTATTCACGATTTCCTGTGCATTCATCCCTTTAATGACGGAAACGGCCGCATGAGCCGCCTCCTCACCACTCTGCTCCTCTATCAAAACGGTTTTTACATCGGAAAATACATTTCCCTCGAAGCCAAAATCGCCAAAAACAAAGATCTCTACTACACCGCCCTCGGCGAAAGCCAAATCGGCTGGCACGAAGAAACCGACGACCCGACGCCCTTTATCCGCTACCTTTTGGGGACAATTCTTTCCGCGTACAGAGATTTCGACGAACGCTTCTCCCTCGTGGAAACCAAACAAAGCGCACTGGAGACTGTCCGCCAAGCCGCCGCGCAAAAAATCGGACATTTCACGAAGCAAGACATCCTCGCCCTCTGCCCGTCCCTCTCCGTCAGCGCCGCAGAAAGCGCCCTCCGCAAACTCGTCGCCGAAGGCACCCTCCAAAAAGAAGGAATCGGCAAAAGCACCCACTACCACCGCGTGAAATAATCCAAAAATCCCCACACAAAAATCCCGTTTCCCTTACTTTTCGTCCGTTTATAAGGGAAACGGGATTGCTTTCTTCTGTTTTTTTACGCACCGTATTAGAATTTCACTTCTTCAATTTTCCATGAGTCCCCAGCTATTTCGACGATATCCCCTTCCTTGTGCCCTGTAAACGCCTTGGGTATTTCCGGTAACTTCCCGTTTATCTGTTTATATTGATACGACTTTATCTCACCCTTTCCATTTCGTATGACAACGGTACATCCCAATACGACATCTGCAACTTCTGCTCCGCTTTCCGTAGCCCCTTCATCATCTTCCGCGTCAATATCCTCTTCTAGCCCACTCACAAAATTCAAAGAGGGGGTATCTCCTTGCAAAATTGCGTCAATGGCGTCAGAAAAAATATTGGTGATCTCCTCTTTCGACAAGCAATCAATGACAACAGAACCACCGACAGCATTTAAATACGACATTGCCGGACGAATATGGTTTCTTACAGATAAGGATTTACCCTCGTCCCTAAGCTTTCGCAAAGCATTAATAATAGCATCCATCACATCCGGATTAGACGAAAAACTGAAATTCCGGAAAAACTCCGTTATCTTGGAGTTTAGATCGTTGCTCCCGATAACATCCAAACTCTCAAATGGATTTCCCCTATTATTCAATTTATATGTGTTATGCCCTACCCACCAACATTTTGACAACGTATTTCTATAAAAACCGCCTCTTCCTGCATTTTTATAGAAAAAACGCGTCTGAATCACTCCGGCTTCTTTCTCCGCACTCTTTGGTTTTGCCCCGTATCCATACCCCCATCTTTTTCTCATATATTCGTAAAATACCGTATGCGAAAGTCCAGCCCACAGCCGTTCATCGCTTGCTTGTGACTCACTGAGAAACATTAACTTTTCATACAAAATTTTACAATTCTGGAGATCAATCTCCCCTGAAGTTAAACCCACATCCAAATTGGACAAAGTAAATTCCGGTACATCCTTAAATTCAACAAAAGGATTTTCACCACAAACATCCTCTATCCATTTATTTGATTTCTGGGTATAGTAATACCCGCATACGTTCGGCAAATTCTTTTTGAGTGTTTCTAATGCTTCTCGCCTCATCAAGTACAATTTCATTACTAATCCTCCTCTGTCTCTCTGAAAAACACTGAAATCTGCTTCATCGCTTTACTTAAAGGGAGCTCCATGGCCTCTTGAGCAAGTTCATAGGATGTTTTCTCGTCATTATGTACTTCTTCCAAAAAATTAACCCCTCTACTCTTATAGGATTGTTCCAAAGCCATAAACCACTCTCTCCCCCGGTACATGCCCTCTTCGCCGTCGTCCTGTTTAAGCGCTTCAAACATATATACCAATGCAGGAAAAATCAGCATCGCATGAAGCACAGACTGCAATTCCATACCCCCCGAGTAAGCTGAATACATTTCATAATCCTGCTTTCCGAGTCCAATTCGGATTTTCGAAGCCTCCAAATCTATTTCCGCCGGTTTATCTTCATCTGTCAGTCGCTTATAAATGGAAAATATCGATTCCGCATTTGAAAACTCCTCATACTCCTTTGACATATCCAAGCTATCCAGATTCTGGTAAGCCAGTATCGATCCTTGCGACAAATCAAAAGTCATCCCTGTAAAATCTTCTACCCAATCCGTACAAGAAAACGTTTTTACATGTTTTTTCAAAACCACAAACGCCACTGCCTCCAATGTGCCATTTATCCGACCAAACGGGACTTCATGCTTTATTTGAGGCGACATCGAATGTAGCACCTTCCTATACGCCGTCGTCTTACACTCCAAGTGAACAACATACTCCGCTTGCCCGCTTAGAATCATATCCTGTAATTCTTTGCAATTCATATCAATATCAAAACAAAGCTGTAAATCATTGACACCTTTATTCTGCCTATATTCGACATGAAAAACAGATTGTTTATAGTCATCTTTTTCATCACTGAGAACCGGATAGGCAAACAATCTATTTGTTACGTTCATATACATTCACCTCCATGGCATAATCTCTTGTGTCTGCCAGTTTTACGACAACTTTAACCCTACATGTAGCCAGTACACTTTCCATTTCTATGGATCCGCCACTCAACCACGCACGCTTACATCCCCCAAAAGATTCTACTTCCTTTATGCGAATTTGACCCGACTTTCCATTTTCTCCGACGGTTACGAGCTCCATTCTTCCGTAATCTATATCATGCGGAACTTCAAAGTAAACCGCATACATTCCTGCGTTTTTCTTGATAATACGGACGCGCTTCAGCGGCGCGCGCGATTGCCCTCCTGCCCTCATCTGAAACACGATATCCTTCCCCTCCGGATCCGGTACTCCTCTATGTGAATCCAGCTTTTTCCGTTTTTGATTTCCTTTCAAGGTTCTCATCCCCGGTTCCCCATCCGGTCCCAACGTTCCTCTTGTACTCGTGGCTTTCGCTCTCCCTTCATTTCCTTTTCCGTAAAAAACACCTTTTTGTAAAACCTTTGGACCGCGCTTGATAATCGTAATGTTTTCGATACAGTCATTCAAACTTTCACGTATATTGTCAGACACGCCGATTGCAGGCCTTTGCGGCACCAAGGATAACACATCGCTCAACCCTTCTACCGCAGTCTCATCCTCACTGCTATGCGCTGCCAAAGATGTCACCTTTTCCCGAATCCACTCCTTGATTTCTTTATAATATTTCTTTGCCTCCTTAGGATCTGGATGCCGCTCCGGTTCCCACTTGTCATGCGCGACCGTTTCCATCGATCTAAAATAACGATTAAGTTCCTCTCCTTTAAGTTCTAATATCCCCGTAAAAGGAAATACTCGCGAAATTTTTTCAAGTCGAAATAATTTCATCCCAGCCTTTCTCACAATTAAAACTTTCTGGTCAAACTTATCTGCCGCCGAGCCTACTAAAATTCGCAGCTCCAACGTTCCCATTCCATGAAAATCTCTCGAATACCGCTTTACCGCTTCCGATTCCTCCAAACACAAATAATGACCATATGTCCCATTTTTTAGGTTTTTCCGAAGTCTTTCTACATTCGCTCCCAATGTATCTGCATTGATCTCTCTATCCTGCACTTTTACACGCAGTTGTCCCCTATATATTGACACCAGAAAATTCTCCAAAACAGCTACAGCGACTCTGTTTTCCCAATCTTCATTATTTTTGAATCCAAAAACGAATACATCCGTACCCGTCTGCACCCGCTGATTCATTTTCTCCAACACATCTATACTTTCCACCGGTGTATTCTCATTCGGATTGCCAAAAAATCCCACCCCATTTGCTCTTTTTGACCCATTTTTATGAGAAACCAGCTTACTTATCCCCTGCGAAGCCTTTTCGTTGGCTTGATTGAATGTTCTGTAAAACACCATTCTATAATAAGAATTACAAAATGATGCATTTTTCCCTATACCATAAGCGCCCGCTTTATCCCCTTGTTTATTGGCGGCGCCTTCCATTTTGGTTAACGCATACCAACCGCCACATTCTCCAAAATTCTCCATCTCCGACTCTCGTACATACGGATTGGATAAGCCAGTCGTATTATAATCGCTGACTCGCATCACAAACCCAATTTTCTCTTTTCCCTTACGCAAGGCTTCCTCGAAAAACCCCTTTGCCTTTTCAGTATTATTCCCCCACGACTCTTTACATTTTATCAATACGTCTAAAAATTCCTTCCTCCCGGGAATTTCATCGTTTGGCAAATCATGCCTTTCAAACTCCACCAAAACATTAGGATTATCTTCATTCAAGGCGGCATCCAACGAATTTTGACAATTTTCCCTAACTAAAGATTCCAACTCGTTTCCATTAAAATTTTCCATCCCCGAATCAGAAATTCCTCTCAGAGGCGCCCCTTGACCTTCCGGAAAATTCCACTGCATTATCTTTCCCTCCCTACAAAAATCCGACTCAACTTTTCTACAATTATTGTAGCACAAATAGCATCCTTCAGAGGATTTCCTACCACTCATCCCTCCAAGACGTGATCACAATTCCAACCCCACCCATAAAACTTGCTTCCTTTCCGTGCTTATCTTTCTTCATTCTTCTCCGAAAGAATCGGCTGCAATACCAAAAGATCTTCCGCTTTCACAAAATCAATCGGCGACACCCGGAAGCCTTGATCGCGTGTCGAATAAATTTTCGATACCTTGCCCGCTTTATTCGTTTCGACCACCAAAAAATCACTCACCCCTTCCTTATTAAAAAACACCACCGCCAAATGCCCGATATAGTTTCTGCACGCTTTCTTTTCCCCGATATAATCTTCAATCCGGACGATTCGACTTCGATTTGTAATTTTCTTCTCTTTCGGAAGCGCACTCACAAGCCTCTGCAATTTTTCTTGTATTTCGCTCCCAGACCCCACACTTTGTCTGAAATCTACGGAAACACAAACTTCCTCATCAGCAAATACATGCGCCGCTCTTGCAAAATCTTTCCTGAGAAAACACTGCCGAATCAGTTTCAAATCATGAATTTCGTCGTACACCGCCCCGTCGTGATACTCTCCAATTGCCACGTCGCCGGAAATGACACAATTCGTCATGAGGCAAGCCCCCTTTCGGATCCATTGGCGTTCCTCCTCCGGGACCTTTTCTTCGGAATGACATAGCGGAAGCGGGCCGAATTGCGTATCGACCACGACATAGCAATACGTCTTTTTTTCCGGTTTCCCTTTGATAAAAGTTACCGTCTCGTGGTGCTCAACCGATTTCACTGTCCCTTTTACCAACGCATCAATTCCGTACAACGTCAGCATACGACCATTTCCGAAAACAAATTTCAACCCATCCGCATTCTCCACCATAGTCGCCCGATCACAAGTTTCTTCATCCGGATAATAATTGATTTTATTGGGAAATGCCGCCACTTGCATGGCGACCGGCTCCCCGGGTTCATAACAAGGCAAGACATCCACATGGACAAGCGTCACCGGCACGCAGCTTCCATCTCTTTCATCAAAAGACGTACAAAAAACGCATTTTGACAAGACATCTTCCTCATTCTCCTCTCCTTCCTCCTCCCCGAGAAAATGCGCGCCCGCAAAAAGGACGTGCCAAATACAATTCCCCATAGCATGAGAATCTATCCCGATGATTTGATAGTTTCTATCTTCATCTTGCAACAAATGCAAATTATATTCCACGTTCCCCAGCGCAAAGCGTGCATAACACCCCAAATACCCCTGCAAAACCCGGAATTCCTTTCCCATTGTTGAGAGAAAAGCATCCAGATTTTCCTCATCCCTTAAAATTTCCCCAACCTCAATCACATCCGTAAATTCCATTTCCCTGACCTCCTCAGAAAACTTCCAAACTTTCCTCCGATACCAAAATAATAAAACTTTTCCACCCGAACGTCACGGAAAAAAAAGTGCGAAGTCTCTCCCGCACCTTTCCTGTTTCAAAAAATCCCCACACAAAAATCCCGTTTCCCTTATTTTTCGTCCATTTGTAAGGGAAACGGGATTTTTTATCATCGTCTTCAGTCTTTTTCAAAAACTCCCACG
>CAVEFO010000006.1:0-52123 GCA_963615055.1 Lachnospiraceae bacterium | reverse complement strand
TCTTTCTTCCACGGGGAAGAAAGAGAATGAAAAACGACAGGAGTTCTACCGGGACGCACCCCGCGTGATTTTATATGAAAGAGCTGTGAGAAAACATGAAAATATTTTCTCACAGCCCATTGTATCTGTTTACGGAAGGAAAAATGAAATGGCTACAGCAATGGTCATCGGCGCCCAATGGGGCGATGAAGGAAAAGGGAAAATCGTAGACTATTTGGCGGCCAAAGCCGATGTCGTCGTCCGTTCCCAGGGCGGAAACAATGCCGGTCACACCGTCGTCACCGGCGGCAAGGCCTATCCGCTCCGCCTCATGCCGAGCGGCATCATGTACCCCGGCACCGTCTGCGTCGTCGGCACCGGCGTCGTGATTGATCCCAAAAGTTTCATCGAAGAGATGAGAAACTTGGAAGCGCAAGGCATTACCGTGGAAAATTTGCAAATTTCCACCCGCGCCCACGTCGTTTTCCCCTATCACAACCGCCTGGACGAAGCGGAAGAATCCCGCAAAGGCTCCATGAAAATCGGCACGACGAAAAACGGCATCGGGCCTTGCTACGCCGATAAAATCAATCGCGTCGGCATCCGCATCTGCGATCTCATGAACCCGGACGTCTTTGCTGAAAAGCTCCGCTACAATGTCACGCAGAAAAATATGATTCTGGAGAAACTCTACGGCATGGAAGGTTTCGATTATGAAACGATGCTGCATGACTATCTCGGGTATGCGGACATTCTCCGTCCCTACGTCAAAGATACGAATCATACGGTAAACGAACTCATCCGCAAAGGCAAAAACGTCCTCTTTGAAGGCGCGCAGGCCGCCATGCTCGATTGCGATCACGGCACATACCCCTACGTCACCAGCTCGCACCCCATTGCCGGCGGTGCCTGCGTCGGCGCAGGAATCGGACCGCGGATGCTCCACAATATTTTCGGCGTCGTCAAAGCCTACAGCTCGCGCGTCGGTGAAGGTCCTTTCCCGACAGAACTCCATAATGAAATCGGCGATCACATTCGAGACATCGCCCATGAATTCGGCACCGTGACAGGCCGTCCCCGCCGCATCGGCTGGCTGGACGCGCGCGCCGTCCGCTATGCCGCCATGCTGAACAGTCTCGATTACATCGCCGTCACCCGTCTCGACATTTTGGATCAAATGGACGAGATCAAAGTCTGCGTCGGCTATGAATACGAAGGCCGCGAACTCGAAGAATACCCGGCCGACCTCAGCCTTCTGGAAAAAGTCACGCCGGTCTATCGCACGTTCCAAGGATGGAAGACATCCATCAGTGACATTCGGAGCTACGACGCCCTCCCGGAAAATTGCCGCTACTATCTGGAACAAATCGCCGAACTCATCGGGACGCCCATCGGAATCGTAAGCGTCGGTCCCTCCCGTGAACAAACCATCGTCCTCAAAGACGTATTCTGAAAAATTAAGCAAACAAAAAATGCAGACCTGTACCGACCCCCAAAGTTAGACCTAAACGCTAACGATGGGAGGTCGGTATTTTTATGGCTAAATACACCTTTGCATTCAAAAAGAAAATCGTATTGAAATATCTCCAAGGGAAAGAAGGCCGCTACCTTGCAAAAAACACGGGATTCCAAGTCCCCGGAACATCATGACGTGGGTCAATCACTACAAAGCCTTCGGTGATGAAAGACGGCTCCGTTCCCGGAAAAAGAAACAATATTCTTTTGAAAAGAAACTTTTTGTGGTACAGTTATACTTGACAGAAGGCAATTAAGAAATATCTAGAATACGATAACGAGAAACACATCAAGAAAAAACTAGGTTGGCTGAGCCCGGCCCAATATCGGCTCAAGCTCATGGCCAAATAAAATCAGCGAGACCGTAAAATTGTCTCGCTGACAAAATCTAACTTTTAGGGGAACACAACACTCTATTGCTTTTTATACGACACGAGCGGGAAAGGAGAGCGATTGCTATGAAGAAACTTGTGGGAAAGAATAGAAAGAGATGCTTATCTGCCTTGGTGGCTTTGGCTTTGACGGTCGGAGGCGTGGCTGAGGCATGGGATCATAGCGTAGTCAGCTACAATGACCATGTTGTTTTTGACATACTCTATTATGACAAGGCAGATAAGGGAAATTGGACAGAAAAGTTTTGGGAAAACGCTAACAATAAACTCCTTGTATATGATTTTAGTGCAGATATTAAGAATTGGGTAAATAATGCAGGACGACAATGGGCAGAGATACTGTATCCCGGAATTTCTTCTATGAAGCAGCCGGCACAGCTGATTGTAGGCAATGGCAATAATAACAATGCTTTTACTAAATATTACAATTATGATAAAGGGTATGTAACAGTTATAAATAATTTTAAGAATATATTTCAAGCAGGCAAGGAGCAGGCATATATAGATTTTTCCAATGAAAAGGCATTTAATGAGCTCAGCAATATTGGATTTGGGCCTATTTGTATTGGGCAATATTGTGGAGCAGATAAGAATGATGGCAATTATGGCTGGTCAGGGGATGTAGTAGGGCAGGTGTCGCAACAGGAGAAGACGGTAAACCTAACAAAAATGATGTTTCATGAAATTGCCCATGCATTGGGAATATACGCATTTATAATAAGAGATGAAAAGGGTCATGACATATTCTATTTTGATAGTAATGATTCTAATACCATTGAGAACCATTTGATAGATCAAAAGGGCAATAAGGCTAAGGATAGGCAAATTATTGTAAGTAATTTAAACGCGCTTGATGAAGACACCAAGAAGGATTTCAAAGAACATCCGGAAAATTATTTTATAATAACTCACAATAAGGCATATTTTACAGGGAATAATGTAACAAAGGTGCTGGAAGGAAGAACCTTTGAGAAGAAGGACGGGGTACCTATACTTGCTGCTGAGGGTGGGATAGTGGATTTGTCCCATATTGAATTGGAACGGAGCATGATGAGCCATCAGACTTATAGCAGCTACAATACTTTCATGGAAGCGGAACTGGCGGTGATGCAGGATTTAGGGTATAAGATTGACCGGCAGAATTTTTATGGCAAGTCAATTTATAAGAATGGGGAAAAGGCTGTAAAAAATTCTCAGGGATTTTTTGCCCGAAATGATGCCGGGACTGACTATATTATAAAGAAGCCAAATACATCCACCATGGGGGTAGGCCTTCATATCTATGGCTCCTACAATACCGTTACCCAGGCTCGTGGTGATAATAAAGAAGCCGGAAGTGCGGACCTGCTGGCCTGTGGTGCCGGAGCGGCGGGCATCCGTATAGACGGCGTAGAAAATACTGTGACACTGGCGAATGATGCCAATATCAAGGCTGATGGGCTAAATGGCGTAGGCATCCTAGTCGCTTATGGCCGTGACCATCATGTCAATGTAGAGGGCAATGTATCCGCCAGAGGAGATGGCGGCGATGCTATAAGGTTTGATTTTGGCTCCAGCTGGGGCGGAACTTATGAATATAGAGGATCTTTCATAAGATATATGAAGTACGGAGGGAACGGTAAAATTACAGGCTGTCAAAATTTGGGTTTAAAGGATACAAGCGGCACAGACCGATCCTTTTCTGATCATACTGAGGGAGATTTAGGCAGCAAAATGGGCAGCCTGAAAATAAGCAGTACAGTAGCAGGCAAGGATCATGCCATTTATATTGCCAAGAATGCCTTTGTGGACAGGATAGATATTGAAAACGGAGCTAAAATTTCCGGAGATATCGTTTCCGAATGGAAGCATTTTGGCAATGGGTTATATGACGGAGGCTGGGGCGATCCAAAATATGATGAAAAATTGAAAATCCAATATGACAATAAGACTCATTATTACGATGAGTACTGCAAGGACCTTGTTACCGATCTCAATGTAAATGGTGATTTTAATTACAGCGGAAACATCACCGGAACCGACAACATGAAACTGAAGATCAATCAAGACGCCACCATGGTATACACCGGCAAGGCGGATGTGGTGAGTGTGCAAGTGGCCGAGGAGGCAGCGCTTTACGGCGGCAGCTACAAGGTCAATGAAATTACCAAATACGCTTCCTTTGAGCCCAAAGACGACGAGGCCGGCACATTTATCAACCACGGCACCATCGGACCTTTGGATGAAAATTCCCATATGGAGATTGAAGGAAATCTGAAATCCGATGGAACCCTCCTGGGACAAGCCGGGGGAGAAAAGGGGGCTATCCTTGTAACCGGCAAAGCAACCCTTGATACCGGCTCTAAGGTCAGCGCAGTCAGAGGCATCCACGGGGAACGTATCCGTATCTTGGAGACCGGTGGAGGTATTACGGGAACAGAAAATGTTTCAGGCCTGTCGAGAGGTCTTCTGAACTACAGTGCCGCTCTCTCAAAGGATGGCAAATCCCTTGCCGCTATAGCTAAGGCCAAGGAATCCCTGGCAGGAGCCGGTGCGCAGCAGGCGAAAGATTATGAGAACATAAACAACAAGGCTTCTCATTATGTGGGAGTAGCCGGAGTGGACAATGAGTTGCGGTGTTTCTATGCCCTGGATACGGATGCCAAGGCATTGCAGGCTATCGATGAGATCGGTACGAATGATAAAGGAGATAGCACGGTAGCCATCGTATCCGCCCAAAGTTCCGGTCTGAATGGCAGAGTGCTTTCCTCCCGCCTGGCAACGGTCATGGGACAGACTCCGGCTATGAGACGCAGGGGCACTTCTTCGCCGGCAGATGACAGCACCGACAAAGCGGGTGCGCCGGTGAACCGGCCTCAGGAACCGGGCCACTCTATCTGGGCAAGGTTTGACAGAAACTGGGGCGATACGGCCGGCAGCTCCAACTATACCGGCAGTACCTATACCATGGGCGGCGACTGGCGCCATAGAGAGAACCAACGCAATGGCTGGTTTGTTTCTTATACCATGCGCAGCTATGGCCATAGCGATGGCAGTGAAAACCTACAGGATACCCGATTGGGTTACTACACCGGCATCACTAAGGGCGCAGACACCCTGCTGCTCTATGCAGACTTCGGCTATCTGGACGGAAGCCGCAGCCGAAGTGTATCGATTCCTACTTTAGGCACCTGCAATGTGGTGAAGGGGGACTATACCGGCTGGCTGGTAGAGCTGGGCGGAGAGTGGAAGCGTGCCCTTCATGAACCGGGGACTACGACTTGGCAGGTAAGCCCTTACGGCGCTCTGCAGATGTCCTACATGAAGCAGAACGGATATGAGGAAACAGGATCCATGAAAGCCTATGACGTCTCCGGAGGAGATAATTTCTACAGCGCATTGGAAGGTGGCGTAGAGTTTGGCCGCGATATGCCAAACGGCAGCCTGAATTTCCGTCTGGGACTGAATCAAGCTCTGTGCGGTACAAACTATGAAGCCCACGAAACCGGTTTCTCGGGACGAAGCTACACCAAATCCAGCCGCGTGGACAAGACTCATTTCATTACGTCCCTGGCAGTAGAAACAGAATTGGCACCAAATCGGCAGCTAAGCGCAGAGCTTGCCTACCAAAAAGGCGCCCATGACAAAGATTTCATGGTCAATGTGCAGCTAAAATGGTTGTGGTAGACGCCGGACGCCAGACGTCAGATGGATTGCTTGGCTTTTTTCGCCGGGCGCAAGATAGCCGTTTTCCGTTGACCGTTGACCGTGTGTCACATGGAGGTCGAGACGTCAGATGGCTTGCTTGGCTTTTTCGTCAGGCGCAAGATAGTTGTTAGTCGCTGGCTGTCAGCCGTTAGAAAAAAGCGGTTCCGATATTGAAAAGATTCATCTCGACACCGCTCCCATATTCCTTGGAGATATTTCCAATGTTTCACATGAAACAATGGGCAACCTGTTACATGACCGCCTTCTGTTTTCCGCTGACCGTTTTCCATGCGCGCCTCTCATGGCGCGCCGCATTTCTCCCGCACTTTTATCCTCTCCGTCGTTTCAATAAAAGCCGGTCAGTCTTTTCAAGCCTATAAAAAAGAGCTGCAATGAAATGTAAAACATTTCGTTCACAGCTCTTTTTTCGTTATTTCTTTTAGTCTTCCAAAACGCCTTCCTCAGCCAACACTTTCGCACAACGAGCGCAGAGCGTCGGGTGTGCGGGATCGCTTCCGACCGTCGGATCGTGCCGCCAGCAGCGTTCGCATTTTTCACGCGTCGCCGCAGCGCAAGTGACCTTCACGCTGCCGCTCTCATTGGAAAGCGCGTCTTGCGGCGCCTTTTCTGTGCCTTCCACGATTGTCACCGTGCTGACGATGCAGAAATCCGCCAAGAAATCTTTCATTTCCGACAGCGCGACCCAATCTTTGCCATCCGCGTACACCGTGACATCGGCGTCGAGCGCGTGGCCGATTTCTTTTGCGACGCGCGCATTTTCCAATGCCTTTGTAATGAGAGAACGAAGCGCGAGACGTTTCTCCCATTTTTCTTCGAGCGCCGTATCGAGATATTCCGGCTTTGCTTCCGGCCAATCCGCCAAATGCACGCTTTCTTCACGCGGCGCTTTCGGGAGTGCCTGCCAGACTTCTTCGGCCGTAAAGGAAATGACCGGCGCCATGATGCGGACGAGCGTCGTTAAGATTTCATACATTGCCGTCTGCGCGCTGCGACGGACTTGGCTATCCGCCTTTTCCGCATACAGACGATCTTTTAAGACATCGAGATAAATGGCGGACAGATCCACGGTGCAGAAATTGTGCACGGCGTGGTACATGACGTGGAATTGGTATTCCTCCATCGCTGCCGTGACTTCCTCTTTCACGCGTTCGAGACGGAGCAGCGCCCAGCGATCGAATTCCGTCATATCTTGATAGGCGACGGCGTCCGTTTCCGGATTGAAATCATCGAGATTGCCGAGCAGATAGCGGAATGTATTGCGGATTTTCCGATAGACTTCGGACATCGCTTTGATGATTTTGTTTCCGAGACGCACATCGCTTTGATAATCGACGCTGGAAATCCAGAGACGGAGCACGTCGGCGCCGTATTGATCGATGATTTCCTGCGGCGCGACGACGTTTCCGACGGATTTGGACATTTTGCGTCCGTTTTCATCCATCGTAAATCCGTGCGTCAAAAGCGCTTTGTACGGCGCGTGCCCATTCACGGCGACACTCGTCAGAAGTGAGCTATGGAACCAGCCGCGGTGCTGATCGGCGCCTTCCAGATACATTTCCACGGGATAATCCATATCCGGCGTCTGGCGGCAAACTCCGTTCCATGTGGAGCCGGAATCAAACCACACATCCATGATATCCGTTTCTTTGCGGAAATGCGTGCCGCCGCAATGCGGGCAACAGAAACCTTCCGGTAAAAGTTCTTCGGCCGAATGGGCCCACCAAGCATCCGTGCTTTCTTTGGCGACCCTTTTCATCACGCTTTGGACCGTTTCCTCCGTGATGATATATTTCCCGCAATCTTCGCAATAAAAAGCGGGAATCGGCACGCCCCAAGAGCGCTGACGGGAAATGCACCAATCCTGGCGATCGCGAATCATATTGTAGAGGCGATCATGGCCCCAGGCCGGATAAAATTTCGTATCATCCACGGCTTTGAGCGCCTGATCGCGGAAATCATTGATGGAGGCAAACCATTGATCCGTCGCGCGGTAAATAATCGGCTCTTTGCAGCGCCAGCAATGCGCATATTGGTGATGAATGGATTTCTTGCCGAGAAGCATCCCCGCGTGCGCCAGTCGGGAAATTTCCTTTCCTTCCGCGTCCCACGTGGAAAGCCCGACCAATTCGGAATCTTCGCATTCTTCCGTCATATTTCCTTTTCCATCGACGGGGCAGAGCGGTTCCAAATGCGTGAGACCTTTATTGTTGTACGACTGCACGACTTCAAAGTCATCCACGCCGTGTCCCGGCGCCGTGTGGACGCAGCCCGTGCCGGCTTCCGTCGTGACGTGATTGCCCAAAAGCACATACGAGGGACGATCGATGAGCGGATGGCGGAACGTCGCCAGCTCCCATTCTTCGCCTTTCATCTCACGCCCGACAAATTCATACTCGGTGATGCCGCAATCGGTAAGAGCGGCTGCCGCCAAATCTTTGCACATGAGATAATACGCATCCGCTTCTTTATCGTGTACCCACACATAATCGAGCTTCGGATTGACGCAGATGGCCAAATTGGCCGGAATCGTCCACGGCGTCGTCGTCCAAATAACGGCGAACAATTTTTCTTTCGGCACACCGTCCGGCCCCAGATTTTTAATGTCATCCGCCGGGAACTTTACATAAATGGACGGCGATTTCCGATCCTTATATTCGATTTCCGCTTCGGCCAGTGCCGTCTCGCAGTGCGGGCACCAATACACGGCCTTTTTTCCTTTGTAGATATACCCTTTTGCCGCCATTTTCCCGAACACTTCCAGCTCATGCGCTTCCACATTCGGATCAAATGTCACATACGGCTTGTCCCAATCCCCGATGACGCCCAAACGAATGAAATCCGCCTTCTGAATTTCAATCCATTTTTTTGCGTACGCCAGACATTTCCGGCGAAGCTCAAGCGGCGTCATATTCGCGCGATCCTCTCCGGAACTTTTCAGCACCGCATACTCAATCGGAAGTCCGTGCGTGTCCCAGCCCGGCACATAATTCGCATACTTGCCGCGCATCGCATGATATTTCACAATGATATCTTTGATTGTTTTATTCAAAGCGTGCCCGATATGAATCGTCCCATTCGCGTACGGCGGCCCATCGTGAAGCACAAATTTCGGCGCGCCGTTTCGTTTCTGCAGACGTTTGTGATACAAATCCATCTCCGTCCACATTTTCAAAAATTCCGGCTCCTTCTGCGGCAGATTTCCACGCATCGGAAAATCCGTCTTCGGCAAATGCAAAGTCTTGCTGTAATCCATTTCTGTTTCCTCCAAAAAATTCAATAAAAAAATCCCGCCCGTAAGGGGCGAGAAAATTTCCCGTGGTACCACCCTCATGACGCACGAAGCGCCACTCGGTACAGCTAACGATGTCCCGGCGAAGCATTTCCTCTCCGCATACTCCGAAGTGATCCATTCGCCCATCCCGTGCCCCTTCCCACCTTGCGGGGCTCTCTTTGCCGGTCCGATTGGCGAAACGTCTTCATCCTTGTGATATGCATTATATTATAAGAAACCAAAAGCTTCGTCAAGAGAAAATTTCTCAAAAGATTAAAACAAACGTGAAAAACAGAAAAAATATGATATACTGTATCCATATTCATGCGTCCATAGCTCAGATGGATAGAGCAGCGGTTTCCTAAACCGCGTGTCGTGTGTTCGAATCACATTGGGCGCACCAAAGAGCCGTCATTGAGACGGTTCTTTTTTTATGTCTTAGTATCGATAAGCTCTTATAAAAATTTTTTATCATTTTCCTCGCTTCCCTCTTTTCCCTTTTTTTGTTAAAATAAGTTATCCACAAGTAAAGCTCAGTTTCTTCCTTTTTTCTGAAATAGAAAAAATCGCGTATTTTTAATCAATTTCAAAAACACAGCACTGTTTTATTCACAGTGTTTCACAATTTGTTTCACACAAATTTTTCTTTTCTTTGAAACCACCGACTCTTATGGCAAGGAGGATTCTTTTATGGACATATTTATCCTTTGGGAACATATTTTAAGCTCCGTCAAATCGCAAAATCCTCAATATTATAAAATGTTTTCGGAACAAATTTTCCCCGTTTCTTTTGAAGAAAATGTTTTAATTTTGACCGTTTCCAAGGCTTATCTTGTCGGATGGCTCAAAAATGTCTACGAACAACCATTGAAATCGGCTGTTACGTCTTTGACCGGCGCAGCGGAACCGGAAATTATCATCCAAACAACGGAAACGCAAGAAAATCCGATCTCCGTTTCACCCGCAACTTTACAAGATGATTCCATTGTCCGTGAAATACCGGAACCTTTTCCTAAAAATGAAACCGCAGAACAGGCCAATCCTCTTCCTTTCGATTTTCATTCGATTCAACCAAAAAATATTTCGGAAGTTTCTCTACCTCATCTTTCCGATTCCGTTTTACAAAATACCAACAATGCCCCATCTAAATCAAATGAAAATGAAAGCGAAACTTTTTTCGAATACAATGATCAAACTTTCGACAATTTTATTTCCGCACAATGTAATTTGGTGGCCTACAAAGCTGCCCAGGAAGTTGCTCGTGCCGTCGTCCATCACGATTACAGCATGAGTCTCAATCCTCTTTTCATCTACGGTCCTTCCGGTCTCGGAAAGACACATCTTTTGCATGCCATCCGAAATTACATTCACCAAAACGCACCGGATATTAAATCCCTCTTTATTACCAGCGAAGGTTTCACCAATGAACTGATTCGCGCCATTACAAAATCAACCCAAGAACAATTTCGCAAAAAATATCGCACCGTCGATATTCTACTCTTGGACGACGTCCAATTTTTCTCAAAAAAAGAAAACAGTGCTCTTGAAATTTTCAATACTTTCAATCAACTCTTTGAAAACAAAAAACACATCATCATGACAAGCGATCGCGTCCCGGAAGATTTAAAAGGATTGGAAGATCGATTGAAATCCCGTTTCTCGACCGGATTTATTGCGGAAATTTCACCACCGGATTATGAGATTTGCTGTGCCATTCTAAAAGATAAATCCAAAAGAGAATCTCTTCCCATGACGGAAGATGCCATTGATTATATCGCCAGTCATGTCAATAAAAACATTCGTGTCTTGGAAGGCGCATACAATAACGTCAAAGTGTATTGCAAAACAATGCAATTACCTATTGATCGTAAAAATGCGGAAGCTGCATTGCAAAGCATTATCAAATCGACACAAGAACTTACCGTCGATCAAATCATCGATACTGTTTGCCGCTACTATTCCGTCACTCGTGCCCGCGTCTTAGGTCCGGGAAGACCTAAAAAAATCGTCATTCCCAGACAAGTCGCTATGTATCTTTGTCGAAATGAATTGGGTGAATCCTATCCGGCACTCAAAGAAATTTTCCATAAAAAAGATCACACATCCATCATGTATGCCTGCGAAAAAACACAAAAAAACATGGAAGAAGATCCGGAGTTCAAAGCCACTGTCCTCCATATCAAAGACTTACTCAAAAAGTAAGACCAAAAAACGGTCTAAACCCTGTTCAAAAAAAATAATTTCTTCCGCCTTGTTAAAAAAGTGAATAACAAACGAAAAGCATACACAAGTTTTTTCACAATCAAAAAAGTCCCAATTTTGCCTATTTCACAATCTTATTCACTTTTTCACAGGCCCCTACTACTTCTACTGCTTCTTTCTTTCATTTTTCAGTTTCAGAAAAGGAGAAACCCATGAAAATCATATTCGATCAATCTGAACTTGCCAAAGCACTGGATATTGTTTATAAAGCGGCACAACCGAAAGTAACATCCAACACCAATAACGGAATTTTATTTTCTACGACAGAAAATGCGGTAGAAATACAAGCCAATGATTATACTTTGGCTATTAAAACAAATTGCCCGGCTCAAATCGAGGAAGAAGGATCTGTTGTCATTGCCGCACCGCAATTGACAAGTATGATTAAATTGATGCCTCCGGGTCAGATCGTATTTGAAAAAAATAATGATCAAGGATTGGCTACCTTTACAGGCGGAAAAACAGTTTATCGTTTTCCGATTCGGCTGACAGATGAATATCCGGCTGTTACAGAATTGGATACAATCAATTCTTGCACAATGGAATCCAAAGTTTTGACGGATCTAATCAATCTGACACAATTTGCCACAGCCGGCGATAAAGATAAACCTCTTTTCAGCGGAATTCTTTTTGAAATCAAAGATTCCGTCATGACCTTGGCTGCGACAAATACGCATCAATTGGCAACAAAAGAAGCAACATTAACGATTCCTGCGGAAAATCCGGGACGTTTGATTGTTCCTTCCTTTGTCGCGGCAGAAATTGTTCGTCTTCTTTCTTTGTCTCAGGAAGAAACGATTACTATGATCTGGGGGAAACAGCACGTTGCATTTTCTTTCGGAAATATCTATGTTTTATCTTCTTTAATCAGCGGAGAATATCCGGATTACAAACGTGTCATTCCCACGGAATTTACGAATCGTGCCGAAATCAATCTGGCCGATATCCGTGCCGCCGTTTCGATGGTGACGCCGATTTCTCGTGATGTCAGCTACAAAACCATCAATTTCCAATTTGAAAACAATGAAGTTTCGATTTACGAAGAAGATAAATCCATCGGATCGTCCAAAACCGTGCTTCCTTGTATTTTTGAAGGAGAACCCTTGCATATTGTTTTCAATTGTTTCTATATCGAAGATATTTTGAAACATTCCAAAGGAGAAACGGTGATTTTCAATCTGATTAAAAACGGACCGATGTTGGTCGAGCAGGAAGAAGATAAAAATTATCGTTATGTTGTGACGCCGATGCGAGGCCGCTGATGGAAAAAATCAGTATCCATACCGATTGGATTCAGCTGGATCAGGCGCTCAAAAAAGAAGGAATCATCGGAACCGGAGGAGAAATGGCATTTTTTTTAGAGAATCATGCCGTTCTTCTCAATGGGAAAAAAGTCACGGAAAAACGAAAGAAATTATTTCCGGGCGATTGTCTTGTGATAAAAAAAAAGGAATATCAAATTGTAAGGGAAATATAGAGAAAGCCTATGAATATCAGCCGTCTTACTCTGTTTCATTTTCGAAACAGAAAAGAATTTGAGCTGCAGCCGGATGAAGCTTTCACGGTTTTGACGGGTTCCAACGGTTGCGGAAAAACCAATATTTTGGAATCCGTTTTTTTTGCGTCCGTTGGAAAGTCATTTCGGACATCCGTCCAAGATGATTTGATTTCGTGGGAGGAAGAAGAAGGAACGGTTTTCCTTGATTTTTTGATGCGTGGAATCAAGCATCGTCTGAAAGTCCGCTTTTTGCGAAAAGAAGCCGCACAATTTTTTATCAATGATTCTAAAATCAGAAGAAAAGATGTGATGGGGACGCTTCGGACGGTATTTTTTTCCGCGGATGAATTGCGCCTGATTAAGGGAGCGCCGCAAGATCGGAGACGTTTTCTCGATTTGGAAGTGTCTCAAGTCAGTGCGCGATATTATGAAGAAGTTTTGCTGTATCAACGCGCGGTACAGCAGCGAAATGCAGCGCTTCGAGAAGCACAGATTCGAGGAAAAAAGCCGGATATCGATATGTGGGATATGCAAATAGCCAAAGGCGCCGCTTATATCGTCAAAAAAAGAAAAGAAACTATCACTAGGATGAATGCGGTTATGGAGGATACGATGACGTGTTTATCCGGCGGCCATGAAAAAGTGGCGATTCAATATATCATGGCGAAGGGTGACGAGAAAACAAAAGCCGATGTGACATGGTATTTGGAAAAATTGGCGATGTTTAGGGAAGAAGATTTGCGCCTTTGTCAAACATCCGTCGGGCCGCACAGGGACGATTTGAAATTTTTGTTAAACAGTCGTGATATGGCGCATTTCGCCTCACAAGGGCAGCAACGAACGGCAATTTTGGCGCTGAAATTGGCGGAATGTGAATACAGCAAGACGGAAACCGGGGAATATCCCGTTCTGTTGCTGGATGATATCGGAAGTGAGCTGGATGAGCTGCGGAAAGAGGCTCTTTTTGATTATTTGAAACAGCGTCAAATTCAGACATTGATGACAATGACAACAAATCCGTACGGCATCGGAAAGGAAATTTGTTGTGATGAAAGATAGAGAAGAAAAATAAAAAATGAGACGAAACGGACAGATGAAAACGGTCGGAAAAATCATAGATACCGAAAAAGAAACGTTTTTCGGAAATGATGCGTATCAATTTTGGTTGTTTCAAAAAAAATGGATTGATTTTGTGGGAGAAAATTTAGCAAAAGAATCGTATATCGGTCGAAAAGAAGGAAAAATTCTTTTTATTTATGTCCAAAATTCCGTATGGATGCAAGAGTTTTTTATGAAAAAGGCGGATATTTTAGAAAAAATAAAAAAAGATGCTTACGGGAATCGTTTCACGGAGCTTCGTTTTGTGAGTGCTGCGACCAAAATATCAGATCCGGTGACAACAACTGTCGAACAATCTCAAAACCGATACCGGGCTATGATGCAAAATCGAAAAGAGGCGCTGACAGGACAGGAAAAGGCTTGGATTGCCAATTTTATAGGGAAACGAGTGCCACAAACAGAATTAAGAAATATATTAACGAAAATGATGGAAGAAACGCTGCGACAAAGAAAAGCGGATTTGACGGAAGGATATACCCCCTGTCAAACATGCGGACGTCTTTGCCCGGCAGAAGAGCGCTATTGTAAAAGTTGTGAAATCAAAGAAAAAGAGAGGGTCAAGAGTCGGATTATCTTACAATTATTGAAAGAACCGGCGCTGTATTATGAAGAGATAAAGAAAAAAATACCTTGTGATTATTTGCAATATGAGACGGCGCGGGAAATGTTGATTCGGCGTTGCAAGGATCAATATTTCAAAAATTATCATCGCGAGGAAAATCAAAAATTGCTGCTGTCGCTTTTGATTCACAAGCCGCCGGAGATGATGACGAAGGAGGAAATCGAGAGCACGTTGTCCGCTTTGGCAAAAGAAAAAAGCGATATTGATACGTATGAAAGCAAGAAAAAAAAGGAGGCAAAACGCTATGGAAAAGGCGGGAGAAATTGATATTACACGGTATCGGGTAAAGGTCGGCGAAGACGTCAAGCTTTCCGAATACGCGACGAAATGCGACATTGAAATCAATAAAGATTTGGTGCGCGATATGTATTTTCCGGAAATTTTGAATGATTTGGCGCTGCTGCAGGCGAAATTGTATGCGCAAAACCGTTATGGGCTCATCGTGATTTTTCAAGCAATGGATGCGGCGGGAAAGGACAGCACAATTCGTCGCGTTTTTTCCAATCTGATTCCGAGCGGACTCAATGTCGTGTCGTTTAAGAAGCCAAATACGGAAGAAACGGATCACGACTACATGTGGCGTATCAATCGGGAATTGCCGCGACGCGGAGAGATTGGGATTTTCAATCGTTCGCATTATGAAGATGTCGTGACGGTGCGTGTACACGATTTACTCAAGCAGGATAAATTGCCGCCAAAACTCGTGGATAAGGACATATGGGATACGCGCTATCAGCAGATTCGGAATTGGGAGCGCTATCTTTTTGAAAACGGGTTTCCCGTGGTCAAAATTTTCTTGCATGTTTCCAAAGAGGAGCAGCTCAAGCGCATCGCGGATCGCATTTTGAATAAAAAGAAGAATTGGAAATTTGATATTTCCGATATTACGGAGCGGCGATATTGGGATACGTACCAGAAATTGTATGCCGAGGCCATTGAGAAGACGTCGACGGAATATGCGCCGTGGTACATTGTGCCGGCGGATAATAAATGGTATACGCGTTTTGTCGTGGCGTGGATTGTCGAGCGGGCGATGCACAAATTGGCGCCGGAATTTCCGGAAATGAGTGAGGAAACAAAGGCGCAGCTGGAAAAAATTCGGCACATGGTGGAGAGCGGTCACGTCGGAATGCTGGATGAGATGGAGTAAGGTTGTGGTTTTCCGTTGACCGAGAACTATTGACAGTGCTTGAAAAAGCATGGGTTTCATGCTGAAAAGGCGGCTTAAAGAGAAAGGCTTGAAAAGGCTTGCGGCTGTGCGTAGCCTTGGATTTCATGGGATGTGACGGACGGTAAACGGTTCACGGATTACGGATAACGGATTTAAATATAGAGAGGGATAGGAAATGGGGAAGAAACAAAAACAGGCACCGGCCAAGCATGACGGGCTGGCGATTGCGATGCTTTTGGCCGCGATTGCGCTCGGCGGTTTCAATTTGCTGTTTTACGGTGTCAATGTGTTCTCACTCGGCATGACAATTTTGGCTGCCATTTTGCTTGGGTACAGAATCATAAAAAAATAAAAGTCGGTTTGGGAAAAAGGAGAAAAACGGATGGACATTACGCCGATTCATATCGCGTGTATGCTGGGTGCGATTCTTTTTGTGCTGGGCGCGGGTGTGTATGTGTCGAAGACCGTGAAGTCCTCCGAGGATTACAGTGTGGGCGGACGCTCGGCGGGTGCGATCATGATGGCCGGATCCATTGCGGGCACGATCATCGGAGGCGGTGCGACGGTCGGAAGTTCGCAGCTTGCTTTTTCTTACGGGCTTTCTGCGTGGTGGTTTACGCTCGGAAGCGGGCTCGCCCTCATTTTGATGGGCATTTTTTACGCACGCAAAATGCATCGGCTCGGTGTATCGACGATTCCGGAAATTTTGGAACGCGCCTTCGGGGAAAAAGCGGCGATGATGTGTACGGTGATTTCTTCCGTCGCGCTGCTTCTCTCCATTGTCGCCTCCGGATTGTCCGGGATTTCTTTTATTGCGCTCTTTTTCGGCGTGCCATCCTGGGCGGGAGCCGTCATTTTGAGCGCTTTTGTTATTTTGTACACCTTTTTCGGCGGGATGAAAAGCGCGGGTGTTTCCGGCATTTTGAAAATGCTGATTATTTTCTTCTCTCTTTTTATCGCCGGATTTTCAGCCTTTTTCGCGCTTCGGGGAATGGATCATTTTTCGACCGTTTTCCCTGCGATGCCGTGGCTCTCTCTTTTCGGAGAAGGCGTGCAGGCGACATGTTTCAGCCTCTTTTCCGTCTTGGTCGGCGTCTTGTGTACGCAGTCGTATGTGCAATGCATTTTTTCGGCCGCGACACCGACAAAAGCGGCATGGGGCTGCATTTTGGCGGCCTTTATTATCATTCCCGTCGGCCTTCCGTCCGTGGCGATTGGGATGTACATGCGGGCTTTCGCACCGGAAACGGAACCTGTGCTCGTGCTGCCGATGTATCTTTTGAACCATGAAAACGCGGTGCTGGCCGGGATCGCGCTGGGCGGCATTATTCTCTCCGTCATCGGCAGCATCGGCGGTCTGTCACTTGCGGTCGGGACGATGGTCTCCAAAGATCTTTTGGCCAAATGTTTCTCCGTCCGGAATGATCGTGTGCTTTTTTATATGATGCGCACAGCCGTCGTCTGCGTCATTGCCCTATCGGCCTTCATATCCCTTTGGGCGGCGGGAAGCGAAGTGCTGTTTTGGAATTATCTCTCCATGGCGTTTCGCGGCGGCGGGATTCTGTTTCCTCTGACGACAGCCATTTGGAAACCGCATCTCGTCTCAAAAGGTTGGGCCGTTTTTTCCATGGCGGCCAGCACCGCGGCGTCCATGCTGACGGCGACCGTCTTTCCGCTTCCCATCAATTCCCTTTTCGTCGGTCTCATCGTCTCGGCTCTCTGCCTACTCGCGGGAATGTTCGCCAAGAAAATTTGAAACGGGAAAAGGAAACACTTTCTTTTATCGCGTGTGAGAGACTTTCTTTCTCATTGAGATGTGACGGACGGTAAACGGACAACGGCTTTTTGCGCATTTTTGCAATGGTGCCGAATATGCTATAATAAGTAAGTATCTGTTCGAAGCAAGGGAGAAAGATTATGAGCGTCATCGGCATTCTCAATCAAAAAGGCGGCGTCGGCAAGACGACCACGGCGGTGAATTTGGCCGCCTGTTTGGCGCTGTCCGGAAAGAAAACGCTTCTGATCGATGCGGACGCGCAGGGAAATGCGACGAGCGGTCTTTCCATGGATCGGAGCCGTTTTACGAAGACGCTCTATGATGCGATGTCGGATGAAATCGCTGCGGATGCCGCGATTTATGCAACGGATATCAAAAAATTGTCACTCCTTCCGGCCACGCCCGATTTGGCCGGTGCGGAGATTGAATTGGTGGATCGGCCCGGGCGCGAGACGGTGCTTCGCCGCATCATCACGCCGCTCACGGAGGATTTCGATTATATTTTGATTGATTGCCCGCCGTCTTTGGGACTCATGACGGTGAATGCGCTTTCGGCGGCCGATTCGGTTATTATCCCCATACAAGCGGAATTTTATGCGCTGGAGGGATTGGCGCAGCTCGTCAAAACGGTGGAAATCGTGCAGGGAAATTTGAATCCGAATCTGTCGATTTTGGGCATTCTTTTCACGATGTACGACGGGCGGACGAATTTAGCCAAGCAAGTCGTCGATGAGGTGAAACAATATTTCGGGGCCCGCGTTTTCAAAACGGAAATTCCGCGCAGTATCAAGCTGTCGGAGGCGCCGAGCTTCGGGAAACCGATTGCGCTCTATGCGCCGAATTCCAAAGGCGCGGCGGCGTATATGAAATTTTGTCGGGAGGTCATGAGACGTGGATAAGAACGGAAGCGGGAAGACTCAAAAATTGGGCCGAGGCCTTTCGGCACTGCTGGGAAAAGCAGCGGAAGCATCCAATCAAAAAGAGATCGCAGACATTCCGGTCACGGCGGTCGTCGCCAATGCCGCGCAGCCGCGTCGTCATTTCCGCGAAGAAGTCCTGGCGGAAATGGCGGAATCCATCAAGGAACACGGCCTTTTGCAGCCGATTTCCGTGCGAAAAAAAGAAAACGGTCGCTATGAACTCATTGCCGGCGAGCAGCGTCTTCGTGCGACGAAATTGGCGGGTCTTGCCACCATTTCCGCCGTTATCCTGGATGTGACGGCCGAAGAATCGGCGGAGCTGGCGCTCATTGAAAATTTGCAGCGCTCGGATTTGAATGTCATGGAAGAAGCAAAAGCCTATGCGTCTCTCATGAAAAGCCGCGGCTGCACGCAGGAAGAATTGGCCAAGGCGCTCGGAAAGACGCGGTCCTACATCGCCAATATCGTGCGCCTTACCGGATTTTCCCGCAATATTCAGCAACTTTTGATTGACGGAAAAGCGACGATCGGGCAGCTTCGCCCCCTTTTGGCATTGCAGCAATTGGACGACCGGGAAGAAGTCGCCAAGCTCATTGTGAGGGAAAATCTTTCGGCGCGTGATGTGGAAGATTTGGTTAAACAAAAAAAGGCGGAAACCGGCCGCACGGAAAAGAAGAAACCGTCGGCGAATCCCTATCTCGTTTCCTTGGAAAACGAATTGCGCCTGTCTTTGGGGACGCAGGTTCACATCCAAAGCGGAAGCGGAAAAAAAGCGACGCAGGGGAAAATTTCTATTTCTTTTAAGAGTGAAGAAGAATTTCAAAGGATTATTTCGTTTTTGAAACAAAATCAATAAGAGGATGGCATGACGAATCAGACTTTATGGCTGTACGGCACGATTGCCGTGCTTTCAGTCCTCGTGCTCGGCTTGGTGGTGCAAGTCTTCGCGCTCAGCCGCCGTGTCGGGACATTGCAGAAAAAATATCGGTATTTCATGACGGGGGCCGACGGCGAAGATTTGGAGCGGAAACTGTCCGTCGAAGTCATGGAACTGCGCGACATGGCGAAAGTCGCCGAAGACACGCTGCACCAGCATGAGCTTCTCTCCGGGATGCAAATGCAATCGCTTCAACGGATCGGACTCGTCAAATATGACGCGTTCGGTGATACGGGTGACACGCTTTCGTTTTCCCTGACGGTGCTGGATGCCAATGACAACGGTTTTATTTTGTCCTCGATCGTCGGTCGCGAGACGTCCCGGATGTACATCAAAGAAGTTTCCGGCGGCAAGAGTCGCGACACCTTGTCTTCCGAAGAGGCGCAAAGTCTCGATCAGGCACTGGCCGTCTATGTGCCGATTGCGTCGGAGGAAGAGCCTATTGAGGAAGCAACGGTATGAAGAAATACGAAACAGCGAATCGCGAAATGTGTTTCCTTTTTTCTCAAAAGGAATTTGCGAAATGGAAATATACGGTGGCAGCGGCTTGTGCGCTTTTTGTCGTCGGGATGGGAGTCTTCGGGTATTCGGCGTATTCGGTCACATCGCTTCGGCAAGAAAATGATTTGTATCGAAAACAGCTGAAAATGGCCGATGAGAAGATCGAAGGATTGACGGCCAAAGTGGACGGGATTGAAAAATTGTCCGAAGAGCTTTCGACGATGACGGGTATGAATGCGGCGGACGCGACAAAGAAGAGCGTGACGGAGACGGCGGCGGGAGGCATCGGCGGCGCTCACACCGTCCCCGATGTCGCCAATCCGAAGAAAGAGTACGCGCCTTCGAAGACACCGGGCGTCCTCCTTTCACGGATGACGGAGCTGGATGCGCGGGTGGATACAAATTTGAAAAACTTGGTCAAGCTCCGTGCGGTGCTGCGATTCGGCGGCGTCATGGAAAAATCGGCCATGCGCGGCCTTTCGGCGACGATTCCGTCCGTCTGGCCGGTCGTCGGGAATGTGACGAGTGCCATCGGTTGGCGGCAGAGTTCCGGGATCGAGTCGACCTATCATGAAGGCATCGATATTGCGGCGGATTACAATACGCCCGTTCACGCCACGGCGGACGGCGTCGTATCTCGCGCCGGTTGGACGGACGGCTACGGGTATTTGGTGGAAATCCGTCATGCGGACGGCTTTACGACGCGGTACGGGCACAACAGCGCCCTCCTCGTCGGCGAAGGACAGGATATCCGGCAAGGCGATACGATTGCTTTGGCCGGTAGCACGGGAAACAGCACCGGCACGCATTGCCATTACGAAGTCCGGATCAATGGGCGCGCCGTGGATCCCATGATGTTTTTACCGGCGAAATAATCGTTTCAAAAAGATAGGGAAGCCGAATATTCCGCGAGGGAGAATCGGCTTTTTTCGCAGAGATGTTTTGCGAGAGGAATGAAGAAGCATGATGAAAAGAAGCAATGGAATTTTGCAAATAACAAAGAAAACGGAGATTGAAAAAACCTCTCCGCTGACGGAAGAGGCGAAGAGTTTATATTTGCGCTGTCATCTGGACGAAGCGTTTCCGCTGTTCAAAAAAGCGGCCGCGGCGGGTGACGGCGAAGCCATGTATTTCCTGGGCGAATACTATGCGCAGGGCTACGGCCACGTGCGGCAGGATTTGGAGAAAAGCCAAGAATGGCGCCAAAAAGGGGCGAAGAAAGGAAATATTTTAGCCAAGCTCAATACGGCATTCACCGAGCAGATTTCCCCGCAAGCCCGGGGACGGATTTGGAAGGAAACGTTTTTGCAAATCAAGGAAATGAGTGAAGCGGGAGATATTTTCGCACAAAATGAATTGGCGGATATGTACCTCTACGGCTTCGGCACGCCGACCGATATGAAAAAAGCGATTTATTGGCTGAAGGAAGCAGGCAATCGCGGCTTTTGGCGACCGCTCAATAAATTGGGCGAAGTGTATCTTTCCGACAGCCGAGTCAAAAAAGACGTGAAAGCGGCGCGCGAATGTTTCCGAAAAGCGGCCGACATGGGCTACGGGGAAGCGGAAGCGAATCTGGGGTATCTGTATTACAATGAGAAACCGACGAGCCCCGAAAAATGCGCGTGGTACATGAAATGCGCTTTTGCGCACGGCTTTTTGCACGATGCGGATGCGGCCTGTTTCCTTGGCGAAATTTATACGTCCGGGGACGGCGTGAAAAAAGACGCGGTCGAAGGATTGGCATGGACGAAGCGGTCTGCGGATTTGGGAAACGGACGCGCCATGAGAAATCTGGGGATCCATTACGAAAAAGGTTGGGGAACGCCGCAAAACAGCGAGCGCGCCATATATTGGTACAAAAAATCCGCCGAGACGGGCTTTGCAGACGGTATGATCGCCTGCGGCATCGCCCTTCGGGATGTGGGAAAAGAAGCGGAAGCCGTCCCCTATTTCCAAAATGCGGCCGAAAAAGGCTACCCGCCGGGCATGGTCTGGTACGCGTCCTGCTATCTCTACGGCATCGGCACAGAAATCGATCGTGAGACGGCGCTCCTGTGGTTGAAGCGCGCCGCGGTCTTGGGTGATGAAGACGGGAAACGGTTGCTGATGGAAGAATTGGGGAGAAAATGAGAGGCCGGAGCGCGTGCTCAGCTTTGCGTGCCCCTATGTCAACAAATAGAGCAAATGAAAATGAGAAATTCAGCCCATTAGGCAACAGATTGAGATCTTATCTTTTGGTATAACTCCTCGAACAGGTCCGGCGACATGTAGTCGCAGTGACTATGGATTCTGACCGTGTTGTAGAACGCCTCAATATACTCGAGAACAAGCCTGTAAGCGTGGTCGTAATCCAGTATAACGAACCGGTTGAGCCACTCCCTTTTAATCAATGAATGGAAGGATTCGATGCAGGCGTTATCGTAAGGATACTCTCGCTGCGCGAATAGCTCCGTTGCATTGTTTTTGTGGCCTCCCGCCAAGTCTTTGATACATATGGAACGATATTCGGAACGGGACACATCTAAGAGTTTCAGCATTCCGGAAGTAGAAACGTGGTGTCCTGTGGTTTTAGACGCTTCTACTTTGGCAGCAACTTCTGTGTAGATCGTTTCTGTCATTTTTTCCCCAGAATGTTGATGGCTTTTTTACACATCAAGCGCATCCGGTGCATCGCGAAGCTCACATTTAAGGGGGGCAATTTCTTTTGCTTCGTGTGTTGTGGTTTTTTCTAAGTCATGATGGTTCCCCTTTTGATTGATTATATAACAAAACTTGGGAACAGCTCATTTCGGTTTGTACAATTTAGATACTAACATTACAGAGGAATAAATCAAAATGAAGATAACTTACAACAAGCTGTAGAAGTTACTGATTGGCAGGCAGAGGAAAAAGTCTGACCTACGGAAAAAGGCAGGAAGCAGTTCTTCTTCACTCGTCAAGCTCACCAAAGACGAGAATATAACCACAGAAATACTTTCTAAAATCTGCTAGGAACTGAAATGTGATGTTGCTAACATTATGGAATTCGTTCCATACCCGCCTCCGAAATCATCGGACGGGACAAGTGAGGGAGAAACAACGCCCTCCGTCTAATAGCGAAGAATGATGAGGAAACTATATGCCAAAGAAAGATGCGCAATATAGCTACAATTTCATCGACCTTTTTGCGGGTGCCGGCGGGCTTTCGGAAGGGTTTCTTCAGGCTGGATTCAAGCCTATCGCCCATGTTGAAATGAATGAATTTGCGGCTAAAACGCTTGAGACGAGAAGTGCCTACTACTACTTAAAGGGTACAGACAATCTCGTTTTATACAAAAAGTACATATCCGGGAAAATCTCCCGCGACGATTTTATGAAGCAGATTCCTGCTTCTATAACAAAAACCATCATCAATGAAACGATGTCGGACGAGACGCTCCCGACAATTTTCAAGACTATTGACGGGATAATGAAAATACGAGGCATCAATAAGATTGATGTTATTATAGGAGGTCCGCCCTGTCAGGCGTATTCTTTGGTGGGCAGAGCGCAAAGCAGCCACATGGAAGTACCAATGGCGGAAGACCCTCGTAACTACTTATACAAACTGTATGCGCGTTTCTTAAAACGCTATCAGCCTCGTATGTTCGTGTTCGAGAATGTCACGGGTATTGAATCGGCTAATAGCGGAGCTACCTGGAAGAACATTCAGAAATACTTAAAACGAGTGGGATACGAAATTGAATGTCGTGAGCAGAATGCGCACACCTTTGGCGTGCTCCAAAACAGACGCCGAATGATTATCGTAGGATGGTTAAAGAAAAGCGGTCTGAAATATCCCGATTTTCCTGAAATCCAAACGGACGCAATAGTAAATGACCTCTTCGTTGATTTACCAAAGCTGCATCCCGGTGAGAGTTCCGATAAATACGCAAAAGCAAAAGCCACAAGCTATGTTGCTGAATCGGGAATGAGGACGAAGGAAGACATGCTGACTCACCACAACTGTCGGCCGAATATTGACCGGGATATCAAGATTTACAGACGCGCCGTTGAACTGTGGAATGATGGTCATAAGCGTCTGAATTACAATGACCTTCCGGACGAATTGAAGACTCACAAGAACAGACATTCATTTACGGACAGGTTCAAAGTCGTCGAGGGCGATGAATCGTGCTGCCATACTATTCTGGCGCACCTTTCAAAAGATGGACATTACTTCATTCATCCTGACATCGAACAGAACAGATCGATTACCGTCCGCGAGGCGGCAAGAATACAGTCCTTCCCAGACAGCTATTTCTTTGAGGGATCGCGCACTTCTCAGTTTGTCCAAATTGGAAACGCTGTGCCTCCGATGATGGCAAAAGGGATAGCGATGGGTATTTTTGAGCAACTGTATAAAGGAGATTCAGATGGAAGGTAACCTGCTGCTTGAACAATTCAGCAGATATAAAAAGCTGGAACTTGAGGCTTCTCCGTTCCACTTTCTTTTGGATGCAAATATTGAATTGAATCCCCATCAGATCAATGCCTTCTGCGCAGCTATCCAAGCGCTAAAAACAGGTGGCATTGTGCTCGCTGATGAGGTTGGGCTTGGAAAGACCATTGAAGCCGGACTTGTACTGAAATATGTTCTTGAGTCCGGCGCAAAGTGTGTCTTGATTGCGCTTCCCGCCTCCTTGAGAAAACAGTGGGAACTGGAACTTGAGGATAAGTTCGGCTTGCAATCGGTAATACTTGACCGGCTGACAGTTGAAAGAGACAGTTCGGATTGGCGAAAGAGACTCACCGACAATAAATCAGCCCGAATCGTCCTTACCTCCTACGACTACTCATCCAAACTGATGAAACGATTCCCGGAGGTGAAGTGGGACTTCATCATCATTGACGAGGCGCACAACCTCAGAAATGTGTTTCACGGTACGAAGAGAGCAAAGAACCTTTATGAGATGTCAAAGGGCATACCGAAGATTCTGCTGACAGCTACGCCTCTCCAAAATTCGCTGACAGACCTTCACGGACTGGTCTCCTTTATTGACCAGCGGATATTCGGTAGTGAGAAAGTCTTTAATAAACGCTACATTGAAGGGCAGGACTACTCTGACCTTAAGAGGGAACTTTCACCGGTTTTGTATCGAACGCTCCGCAAGGATGTGGCGAAGTATATGAATTACAAAAATAGAACCTGCAAGACGGTAGACTTTGCACTCTCTCAAGATGAGATGGAATTGTATCAGCGCGTGAATGATTTCTTGAAACGGGATTTACTGTACTCTATTCCTGCATCGAATCGTGGGCTGATTATTCTTGTAATCAGAAAGCTGCTTGCATCTTCGAGTTTTGCGCTAATTGAAACATTCGAGATTTTGAAGAAGCGTCTGGAGAAATTGTATGAGGGCACTAAAGCAGCAAATGCACAGGAAGGATTTGATCTTTTCTGGAGTTATGTTGAGGATGAAATAGACGAGTTGGGCTTTGAGGAGAATGAGGACGAAGACACTATTGTTCAGAAACAGTTCATCCAAGCTGAACTCAATGAGGTAAACAGCATCATTGATGTTTCCAAGCGAATCAAGACAAACGCAAAGGTTACCGCGCTGAAAACCGCTATTCAGATAGCTTTTGATTGTCAGCAGAAACAAGGCATTCCGCAGAAAGTTGTTGTATTTACCGAGTCAAAGCGTACTCAGAAGTACATCGCTGTCGAACTTCGCAAGACCGGGATTGAGGATGACGACATTCTTTTATTTAACGGTGACTTTGACGACACCATGACGAAGGAAATATACAAGGCATGGCAGGTTAAGAACTTTGGCAAAGCAAACTATGGTCGCAGCGTGGAATATAAGCACGCCATCGTGGATTACTTCCGCCATAATGCAAAGATATTGATCTGCACGGATGCCGGTTCCGAAGGTTTGAACCTTCAGTTCTGCAATACGGTAATCAACTATGACCTTCCTTGGAATCCCATGAAGATTGAGCAGCGTATCGGTCGTTGTCACCGTTACGGCCAAGAGCATGATGTTGTGGCAATCAATTTACTGAACACGCAGAACGCTGCCGACCGGCGCGTTTACGATATTCTATCGAAGAAGTTTGAGCTGTTCGAGGGTGTATTCGGCGCGTCGGATATTGCTCTTGGAGCATTGGAGTCCGGCACGAGCTTTGAAAAAATGGTATTGCAGATTTATCAGACCTGCGATACCACTGCGGAATTCAAAAAGGCATTTGATAAACTGGATCGTAAGCTGAACGCAAAGCGAGATAAAAAAGCAAGAGAACTTCGATCTCTGCTGCTTACCGAAAGCAGCGGTGCAAAGGAACAGGCGCTCGATGCCACAAAGGCTGACATCGCAAGATATCTGCACGATGTGGAATATTGGAGCGCATTCGATGAGCCGGAAGTAGACGGCGGTCTTCACTACTGGAAGGTAGACAATTGGGGAGAAAAAGTCCTCGGATCGCATGGTACCTTGTTTATAGGAGCCTTCTGCGATTCCTCGAAACTTCTTTTCTCGGTGCTTTTGCTATGTGATGAAAAAGGAGCCTATATAGATTTTGACGAGGTAGACCTTGTTCCGGAATTGGAACAGATTGACGATATGGATGTGCACTATTTTACTCCGACAGAATCCGAGATGAAGCTTTACCGGCGTATTTACGACAATCTGACCACAGAGATGGTGAAGCGCTATCAGGATCAGTCGAAATCAATCAAGGCTTATAACCGCAGAAAGATCGAGAACTGGGAGCGCATCCAGATGGAACAACTGATAGCGACATACCAAGACATGAATGCCGAGATTGAGGCAATGAAGGAGCAGGAACGAGCCTCGGACAACTTCTATGAGAAGATAGACATACGGAAAAAGATAACTGAAAAATCCAAGGCGCTCGAAAAGCTGCAGGAGTCCTTTCACGAGAAAGGAACCGGCTTCAAGATCGAAGGTGAGCGGGAAATCGCAGAATTTGAAAAACAGTTTGATATTAACCCGATACTGTTGGTTAACATCGTGCTGAAGTTTTAGGAGAGATCATTATGCAAAAGACAGGAAAGCTGGAATTGACCTGGGTAGGAAAATACGATGATAAGGTCGTTGAACCAAGAATCCTGATGGAGGATGTGGATAAGTCGTATGGTGATCCAACCAGCGAAAATATGCTTATTCATGGTGATAACTTAATCGCTTTACAGGCTTTGCAACAGGATTTTGCTGGACGTATCAAATGAATCTATATTGATCCGCCCTATAACACTGGTAGTGCTTTTGAATATTACGATGACAATTTGGAACATAGTATTTGGCTGTCACTTATGAAACAACGGCTAATTCTGCTCCGAGAATTACTGAGTGATGATGGCTTTTTGTGTTGTCATATCGATGATTCTGAGAGTCACTATGTTAAGGTTCTTCTTGACGAAATTTTCGGAAGATCAAATTACTTGACCACACTATATGTAAGGGTAAGATACCCAGATAAGACTTTGAAATCCGATATGGATTTTCATAAGGAAATTGAGCAGGTATTGGTATACAGAAGAAATTATGGTGCGACGCCAAATTTTGACCATGATGATGTAGGGTATGAAAAATTCATATATGAAGTTCAAGAAACAGGCGAAGGCAAAGAAATAGAACTTGGCGGCAAACGTGTTGTTGTTTTTGGAAGCAATGAGTACAAGATTGTAAAAAAAGACATCGGTGATGAGTACGGGCTTAAAGAAATATGGGCTACAGGCACAATATTGGATGGCAATTCATCTGGACGATTCTTCAGAGATTATCTAACTGGTCGATATGAAACTGATGGATACGGAGTTTTATACAAGGTATATGGCATTGGTGATGACCGATATGATTACCGCTATTTCACCGGGCCTAAACGCGCCGGAGCTACGAAAGGAAAGTATTATCAGGGGGTCCCTGTAGATCAGCTTGAAAGTGAAACTGTACAGCGTAAAAAGCCGATAGGAGGCTTCTACGATCTCGCAGGGAATTTCGGAAACTGTAGACATGAAGGTGGCGTGGAGTTCCGAAGTGGGAAAAAACCAGAAGCCTTGATTGAAATGATTATTCGTTATTTCTCAAATAAGGGAGACTGGGTTTTGGATTCCTTCTTGGGCAGCGGCTCTATTATTGCGACCGCTCACAAAATGGGAAGAAAATGGGTAGGAGTCGAACTTGGAGACCATGCCTATACATTGTGTAAGGTTCGCATGGATAATGTCATAAATGGCGATAAAACTGGAATATCCAAGGATTATCATTGGGAAGGCGGCGGCGGATACCATTTCTACGAATTGGCTCCAAGCCTGCTTATTCAGAATGATAAGCTGCCGATTTATCAGATCAATCCCTCATACACTTTCGAGATGCTCTGTGAGGCTATCTGTAAGATTGAGGGGTTCCGTTACAAGCCGCAGGATGTCTTCCACGGTCATTCTTCGGAGAAACGGTTTATTCACATCACCACGGAGTTTGTAAACGCAGGATATATAAAATTCCTGTCTGCTCGGCTTGCCGAAGGTCAGTCGCTCCTGATTTACGGCACGAAGATTCAATCGGATATGATCTTGCCCGATAACATCGAGGTAAAGAAAATACCGAAAGACCTTCTTGAGAAGTGCGATTTTGAAAGCGAGGTACAGTAAATGTCTGAGATAGTAAGCAAAATCAAATACGCAATGAGCCTGAGAACTCCGCAGGAGGAGGCTCTCTCTTACCTCGATGCCATCAGTTCGCATTGTGATTACAAGAAGGACAGCAAGGATGTCGTTGAGGCCGCCGCATCGGAATACTGCGAGAAACAGCGCAAGGTCAAAGCCGGGTTTAACTTCCCGTCTTTCTGCTTTGCTATGGCCACTGGCATCGGCAAAACTCGTCTGATGGGTGCCTGCATCTATCATCTGTACAAAACGAAGGGCTATAAGCACTTCTTCATTCTTGCGCCCGGAAACACGATTTATGATAAGCTGCGTAAAGAGTCCAATCCAAATCATCCGAAGTACATCTTTAAAGGACTTGAAGCGGAAATGGGCAGACCGAAGGTGTATGACGGCGAAAATTACGATACCTATCCTATGAAGTTTGAACAGATGTCTCTTCGTACCGAGAAGACCTCCGAGATTCAGCTTTTCATTTTCAATATCGGAAAAATCTTCAACAGCAAGACTGATACGCAGTTCAACTTCCATAAGTTTAAGGAAACGCTGGGTGCATCTTTTGCTGATGTATTGGCGCAGTTCGATGATCTCGTCATCTGCATGGATGAGGCACATCGCTATTACGCTCCGGCTTCGATGAAGGCAATCAATTATCTGACGCCCGTCCTTGGATTGGAGTTTACTGCTACACCGAAGACCACCTCAAATGTTATCTACGCCTATGACTTAGCTCGTGGTGCAGTTGAGGGCTATTTGAAAATCCCTGTTGTAATGGGACGCTCCAACATGGCCGGCTATAACCAGGATGATATCGAGGAAATGAAAATCCGCGATGGACTTACTCTCCACGAGCATCGCAAGGCTGTACTGCGGGAGTATTGTAGCGACAACGATCTGGACTATGTGAAGCCGATTGTACTCATTGCCTGCAAGGATACAGACCACGCAAAGAAAATCAGGGCATTGATTGACAGCGATGATTTTCAGAAAGGCAAGTATAAAGGCAAGGTTATAGAAATTCATTCCAAACAGTCCGGCGAAGAATCGGAAGAAAACATCCGCCTTTTGCTCTCTATTGAGAGTGCTTCTAACCCTATCGAAATCGTGCTGCACGTTTACAAGCTGAAGGAAGGCTGGGATGTCAATAATCTGTTTACGATTATCCCACTGAATGCTGCAAAAAGCGATATCCTCGCTATGCAGACTATTGGTCGTGGATTAAGACTTCCGTTCGGAGAACAGACAGGAAACGAGGACTTGGACTCTCTTGATATCGTTGCTCACGACCACTACAGAGAACTTGTTGATGAGATTAAGAGTAGCGATATCTTCCGTTACCGCGACCTTGATAAAACAACGGTTGAACCGTCCGAATCTGTTGGTGTTTCCGCTGCCGTGGACGATGGACAGCTTTCTCTGCTGGATTTTGCAATTACTGCATCCGGCGTGAAATCTTTTGCCGAGGTCAGCAATCCGAAAACGCAGCTTGAAATTTATCAAGAATATGTGAAGAATTTTATGGCTGCGCAGAAGAAGGATAAAGGCAAAGACCCGGGTCAGATGACATTATTTGATATTCATCCTGAAATGCTTTCGGAGGATACCGCCGATCCATCTGCGCCCGCGCAGGAGCAGTCACAGACACCGGCAGCTTCAAAACCCGGCAAACAACCTCTGAGTAAAGATGAGTTTGTAAAAGTTGTAACAGAGTATTCCGCAAAGGCTATCTCTGTTCCGAAAATTCTTGTCCAGACTACATCTGATGTGAAGTTTAATCGTTTCGAGATAAAGCGCACCATCGCTGACTTTGAAGTGGCGATGGCAAAGATTGAGCGTTTTGACGCTATTAATCAGCAGCTTCTTTCTGCCGTGGATGCGAAGATTCTGGAAGTCAATAACGCCATGAATACGCTGGCTTGTATGCTGTTGGACTCCATCAGCGAGTTATCTAGTGACGATGCTGACTTTGTTATTGACGTGGTTGAACAATATCTCAGTCAGATTCCGGGTGATGAAGAAAATAAGAGAAGAATCGTCCGCCGTTATGCATCGCTAATAGTGTCTGACATTCGCAAGCAGATTTATGAATATATGGATAGAAAAACGCAGGACATCCATAGCATTCAGAAAGACCTTATTCTGTTCCGCAAGTTCGTAAAGAATGTCAAAGAGAACGGGCGGGTTAGATACGATAAGCCGTTCACAGACAAGAGCAATATAAAGAAGTATTTGTTTACCGGGTATAAGAAGTCATATTATCCTGCGAATGCTTTTGACAGCGATACCGAACGCCTCTTCTCGCTCATTTTGGAAGAAGATCCGGATGTTATCCGGTGGATTAAACCGCCTTTGAATCAGCTTGGCCTTTTCTGGAAAGCCGGGCAGCAGTATACCCCGGACTTTCTTGTGGAAACCACCACAGGAAAGTATATGGTCGAGGTTAAAGCATTGAATGAGGTCACCTCGGAGGAAGTCGTATCCAAGGCGCGAGAAGGCATTAAGTGGTGTCAGTTTGCAACTATGGCAGACCCAGACCATAAAAAATGGGAGTATAATCTCATTTCCGATGATAACATTCAACTCGGTAATACTTGCAGATATACATTCGGTACGGCTCACGCCGTGAAGGAGGAGGCATAATGGCTGACAGATTTAAGTATTCAGAAGTCAGGCAGAAAATCATTGATGCCATAAGGATTGATCTCATCGGTCCCAGAGATAAGGAAGAAGTGCTTGAAGAGAATCCGCGCTATGCATATCTCGTGGGAATGCTCGATATACAGAGTGATGACAGGGAGTATTCCGGCGCCGGTGAGCAGGAAGTCGATGCTGACATGGCATTTGAAGATGGTGAGGATTTTACGGCCGGGGAAGATGATGATAATGAGCCTATTTCCACGACGCATTTTCAGTTGCCGTCTTCCATCGGCATCAGTTTCTATATTCAAGGCGACACCGAGAGCATTAACTTGGACGTGACTTGGGGAGATTATGTGCGGTCTTCTGAAAAATACACGGGCAAAGATGAAAAGGAACACAGTCGTGCCATATATACCCGTCAGCCGATGGAGGAGACCGTCCATGTAAACTTTGGCGACTTTGGACGCACAAAGGACTACCAGCTTGTTTGCGATTCTAATGTCCACGTCCATGTGTCCCGTATTCCTCTTAAGGGAGGCTATTCTCTTGTTACTGCGTATGTCATCAACAAGAGAACGAATCCTGCAAACAGCGCAGAAGCTATAATGTTCCAAGTTGAACTCAAGGCGTATGCTGAGGATGGTTCGGCGGTATTTATTGCCGAGCATATCTGTAGGGAAATACTTGCATCGGACGAGTTCTATTTTGAGCAGCGTCCTATTATGGGACGAGGTCGTGGCTGCGCGGCTGTATGGGAAACGCCGGTTGATGGCAGAACCACCTGTGTGAAATCGGCTTTTATACCTGAATATGAGTTCCCTGGGGTTAGCGCGGCATTAGACGGCTTTGACAGGTATTTCTTCTCGACATTTACCATGTCGGTAAAGTCGAAAAAAGCGGAAACAATCGGAAAACTTAATACCCTTGCGGATTCTTATGAGAACTGGATAAATAATACTCTTCTTGGCAACGATAGAATGAGCAATCCCGATTTCAAAGATAAGATCGGAAATAAGGTCATTGAACGGTGTCAAGATGCTCTAAGCCGAATTCACGAAGGAATCCATATCATTGAAACGGATGATACATCTTTTGAGGCTTTCTGCTTTATGAATCGTGTAATCTTTTTGCAGAACAGCATAAAAGGCTATGCAAAGAAGCACGGAACAGGCACGGAGTGTAATTTCCAGGATTTTATCAATCCGAAGAATCCGGATAACAACTTCGGATGGAGACCTTTCCAGATTGCCTTTATTCTCATGAATCTTGCCGGCATAGTTGATCCGCAGCATAAAGACCGCGAGATTGTCGACTTGTTATACTTTCCTACAGGCGGAGGAAAGACAGAGGCATATCTTGGCCTTATGGCTTTTGTTATCGCCAACAGAAGACTCCGAGCCACCGATAAAGGAGAATTTAATTTTGATGGCGGCGTGACAGTCATGCTTCGATATACACTCCGTTTGCTTACTACACAGCAGAGGGACCGTATTACAAAGATGGTTCTTGCTGCTGAAATGATTAGACGACAGGCATATCCGCAATTCGGTAAGGAACCGATTAGCATTGGATTCTGGGTTGGAGGCGGAGTGACTCCGAATAAATTTGACGAGTTCATTGAAAAGCCAGACAATCCGCAGGCTGCAAGGAGTGCAAGGAACCATGTTTATAAGCAGCTTCTTACCTGCCCATTCTGTGGCAAGCCGCTCAAAGAGGAAAACTTCAATATAGATACGGACAGAAAGTCTATCGAGATTTTCTGCTCTGACCGCGACTGCCAATTTTACAGATACAAAAACGACAGGATTCCTATCCCGGTTTATCTTGTTGATGAGGAAATATATGCCAAGTGTCCGACCATTATCTTATCTACCGTAGATAAGTTTGCGCGGCTCCCTTGGGATGTGAATACTAATGCGCTGTTTGGCAGAGTGGACAGAAAATGTAGCCGCGATGGTTATGTAGCGATTGGAGCGGAACATGGACGCCATAATAAGACGGCTTCTTTGCCAGTATCCAAGATGGTTAACATCAGACCGTTCCTGCCGCCGGAACTGATTATTCAAGACGAGTTACATCTTATCACGGGACCTCTTGGTACGGTTTACGGAGCCTATGAAACGATTATCGAGGATATGTGCATCCACGATGGCATCAAGCCGAAGTATGTCGTTTCAACGGCAACAATCAAAAATGCGGAGGCACAGACCAGATGCCTTTACGCAAGAAAGAATACGACGCAGTTCCCACCGAACGGCTTTGAAATTGGCGACAGTTTTTTTATCAGGGAAATTCCCGTGGAAAATGATCCGTTCCGAAAGTATGTGGGCGTTTGCGCTCCGGGGCAATCCGTAAAGACAGCATTACTCCGTGTGTACGCTATCATCCTCCAGGCAGCTTATACTTACTCGCTCCAAGATGAATATAAGGAGGTTATCGATCCATATTATTCTTTGGTCGGGTACTTCAACAGTATTCGAGAGCTTGGTGGTGCCGTCAGACTTTTGCAGGACGACATTCCGAAAAGAATCTATCGCATCAAGAATAAATACGGTTTGGATAAGCAGCGGTATCTTAATCACAATGTGGAGATAACATCTCGAATGGCCTCTTATAGGATACCGGAGAAATTGAATCAGCTTGAAACTACCTGTGACGCAAAAGAATGCTTGGATACTGCCATAGCCACTAATATGATTGCTGTGGGTATGGATGTCGATCGACTTGGATTAATGGTTGTGACCGGTCAGCCAAAACAGAACTCAGAGTACATTCAGGCTACAAGCCGTATTGGTCGTGCTTTCCCCGGCTTGGTTGTCACTCTGTATAATGCGTATCGGCCTCGTGACTTGTCGCATTACGAGAATTTCACAGGATATCACTCTCAACTGTATAGGTTTGTCGAGGGAACAACAGCTACGCCATTCTCCGCAAGAGCAAGGGATCGCGTGATGCACGCCTTGGTTATTTCCGCAATCAGGCTGAATTTCCCCAACATGGCAAACAATCCTGATGCGGCGGCCATAGGTTCGCTGACAAAAGAACAGCTTGATTCTGTAAAGAGCCTGATTATTGACCGCCTTAACATTATCAAGCCTTCTGCACGGGCTGATGCCGAAGAGGAAATAGACAGGTTTATTGATTGGTGGAAATTGCAGGCCGCGCAGACAAAACCTCTTCGCTACTATGTTGTCTGCACAGAAAGATACAACAGACTAATGAATCCGTATGACCAGCCGCATGATGAAAACGAGAAAGCGACTCTCCGTTCCATGCGTGAGGTTGAAAGCTCTGCGAATATGTTCTATTACACGGAGGAATGATATGGCTTTTGATAATAACAAATTAGGCGAACTGCGTCCCAATCAGATCATAACCACATTCGGTCCCGGCTCTGTTGTGGATGCGGTAAAGGACTCGGTTACAATCCTTGATATTTCCTATTGGAAACATAAAGGGCAGAAAATTATAGACGGCAGACTTGCGTCATATCTTGGCGTCGACTGCTTCTATATGCCGCGCACAAGCTCTTCTGGAGATGTTCCTGTCGTAACTTTTCCGTATTGGCACGTTTGTTCTAGCTTGAACTGTCGCAGACTCTTTGACGCAAGAAAGAACTTTGACTTGGATAAGTATCTGAAATATGGCGTCACCTGCCCGGAGTGCCATCGCCTTGCTTATCCGTCTCGTTTTATTACTATTTGCGAAGATGGCCATATGTCCGACTTTCCTTGGGAATGGTGGGTTCATAGAGGCGACTCGGATTGCAACGGAACATTGAAAATGTACTCAACAGGTAATACCTCGACTCTTGCAGATATGTGGGTGAAATGTTCATGCGGCGCAAAACGCAGCATGAACGGAGCAACACAGCGGGAGAATTTTGAAGACAGAGCCTGCTCCGGGCATCATCCCTTCAGACCGAGCGTAAAGAATCAAAGATGCAAGAAGCCTGTTATCCCATCGCAGAGAGGTGCGTCTAATGTTTACTTTGCGGTGAGCAGAAGTGCTATATCCATCCCCCCGTGGATTAATCCTCTCTACAACTTGATTGATGAGAATCTGCGTTATATCGAACTGGCAAAACAGCTTAAGGGCGATGAAGGTATAACGAAAATTTACGAGATGCACTTTTCTGCGTACACAAGGAGCGAATTCGATGAAGCTCTTGAACGCCGAATGAGCAATATCAAAGAGTTTACAGAGATCAAGCAGATGGAGTACAATGCCATCACCCATCACAACGATCCTGCGTATGAATCAAATAAAAAACATTTCAAAGCCGAAGAAGACTCTTTGCCTGGATACCTTCGGAAGTATTTCAGTCGCATCATCCGTGTAACCAGGCTTCGAGAGGTTCGTGTGCTTCTTGGATTTACCCGTGTGGATGCTCCCGATCCTGATGCAGACGAGCAGCCTAATGTGGTCGCATTAAGTAAAGGGAAACAGGAACGATGGCTTCCTGCCGCAGAGGTCAATGGTGAAGGTATCTTTATTGAATTTAACAAGGATACTTTGGCCGTATGGCTTAATTCCCCTGCGGTAAAAGGGCTATCTCAGAAATGCTCCGATTCCTATAGAGAATTTTGCGAATCCAAGGGATGGACAATCACGGTTGTGAGGAACGCGGTATATGTTCTTATGCATACATTTGCTCACCTGATGATAAAGCAAATGTCTATGTCGTCCGGATACTCTTCATCCGCTATTAGGGAAAGGATATATTTTGGCGACAAAATGTCCGGAATACTTTTATACACAGGTAGCTCTGATAAAGAAGGATCGCTCGGAGGATTGGTGGAACTTGGAAATATTGATCAGATGACAAACCTCATGAGAGATGCTTTCCAAGAGGCTCTTGTCTGCACAAACGATCCAGAGTGCATGAGTAATTTGCCTGCGGGTAAGAACTCCAATGGTGCTGCCTGTCACTCCTGTTGTATGATTTCAGAAACAGCGTGTGAAAATGGCAATAGAATGCTCGACCGTGGTCTTGTCGTTCCTATTACAGTGCGTGAGGAATGCTCGTATTTCAAAGAATTGGTGAGAGAGTTATGTCAGGTGGAAATCTAAACAAAGAAATTTTCTTGAACATAGTTAAGAGCGATGCGTCGAACGGCACATCAAATGCTAAAGTTATGCTCAAGCGTAGCTGCCCGGAATTATCGGATGCCCACTGTGAAGATATAGTAGCATCTATTCTTGGCGCAATGACAATGCCCGATTCTGACAAAGTGTCTCTCGTTGTTACGGCTCCGCCATCTTTTGCTATAAAAGCAAGGACGACCATGAATGTTGTGCAGTCGATGATTAATGGAGCGGACCGGAATATTCTGATTACGGGGTATTCCTTATCCTCATACTTTTTGGAGCTGGTTGATACCATCATTCAAAAGAGTCGGCGAGGCGTTTTTGTAAAGTTTTTCGTCAACGATATAGATAAGCAGCCGGATTTTGATAAAGTCCTCCGATATAAAGGTCGTTTTCTTAAAATATACAATTACCGCCAAGAAGACGATAAAATGGCTGCACTTCATGCGAAGGTCATATCGGTTGACCAGCAACAGACGCTCATTACTTCTGCGAACCTTTCCTACCACGGACAACAAGGCAATATAGAACTTGGGATGCTTATAGAATCAAAGCAGATTGCAAAGCAGATCGATGATGTTTTTACCAAAATGATCTTCTCAAAAGTATTCAGCGAGGTGTAAGAATACCTTTTGATTATTCCTCACACATTTTGATTTTGCCCGTAAATTTTGATTTCCCCTCGTGGGGCTCAAAATCGAGGGGTCACCGCGGTACACATCCTCACGGCAAAGTCGCTGAAAAACTGAAAACGGGTATAAAAAAGAGGGCTCCCGGCGGAGCGATACCGCTGAAAGCCCCTATTTATTGGAGATTTCCCCGATTTACAGTCCGGCCACACTTTAAGAAGTAATGAGCCGGCCCACAAGGTGAACCCTGCTTCAAAAGTTTTTTCAAGTGCGTGACGGTACGATTCTAAGAGGAAAATTAATTTACACACTAATATGGACTTGACTGACTAAAGGAGGGGTGTTCATTTAAGGAATAAGGAAAATAAGATTACGCCAAATTAGGGGTGCCTAAAACGATAAAGATATTCAAAAGCGGGGTGTTGCAATAAGATTCACAAAACATCTCAATCCGAAGAAAATCACGTGGCTATGCTGAGAAATCCTCTTTCGCTTGTGATTTTAATTCATTTCTAATTTGACGAATTTAGAGGATGCATGGTAAAATATTGGCACATCGAAAATCTCGACTGAGACGGACGAAAAATGACTAGACAGATTACGGAGACAAAATGACAACTTAGGAAAGCGAGGTGAAATCGATGTTGTTTTTGTTTATGGGCCATTTTTCACCGTTTCTGAAAAGGTAGCGATGTAGAACACACTATTTTTTCTGAAAGAAGGAACTAAAAATGCAAAACGAAAACAGAAATATGCAAAGGAAATGGATTGTACCGAAGGATGGCAGTGAGCCTTACGTTGAACGTGGAGGTCAGGTTTTCACAAAATCACAAATTATCGCGCTCATCGAAAGCTACGGATATTCCAAAACATATGCCGAGTTTTTGGCCGAAAAATTCTGGTTTGATTTCTTTCTCGACATGATGAAAAGAGTTTTTCATTCCGGCGTGGTTCGTAGACTACAGGAAAATGGCAAAAACAAGTGGGTAATTCCAAAACACGGTGAGGCTCCTTATATGATTGTCCAAGGCCAAAAAAAGCCATATATGGAGATGATAGATGACTTGCGTAGAATGGGATTCCGCATGCAGCTTGCTATTGAAGAAGTTGAAAACGGTCGATATGAAGAAGCAGTCTACGAGCAGTACCATCGACTTGTTGAGGACCCTATCGGCTCTTATAGAGAAGCCATGGCAAAGTTTTATTAATCACAAATGTGGGAATTCAGACAAAGAGTTTCCAATGAATAAGTATTAAATTCGAAGCATCGAAACACTCTCGACGGAAACGGACGAAGAATGACGATACAAGATTACGGACGACAAAATGACAACTAACACAGAGAAGTGAGTCGATGTTGTTTTTGTTTCCGAATGATTTCTTCTCCGGTTCCAAAGGGAATGTCGCGTATATGCTTTGGAATTTTCTGAAGAAAGGATTGACGAAAATGAGGATCTTCGAAGAACAGTACTTCTTGAATTATCCGACTAACGGCGGAGAACCATATTTTGTGTTTGACGGAAAGAAAAAAACGAAATCACTAATATTGAAATTCCTGATGGATTCTGGTTATCCTGAAGCTTTTTCGGAATTATTAATTGAGACAGGACACGCTTTTGGCGCTCTTCATGATATGTATGCATTCCGGTATCACGTGGATGGCCGTTTGTATAAAGAAAGTAAGAAAAATTGGCATCTTGGCAGGGTCGACCAAGATCCCTATGAAATCGGGTCTAGTGGAATGATAGGGTACTGGGAAGCGGTTGAGTGCTTGTATGAAAACGGGCTAACCTGGGAAACCGCCAGAGAAGAGGTTGCAAAAGGTCGATACGAGGAAATTATGAACGAAAAGGGCCGTAACATCGATGAAGGGCCATACGACTTATCAGGATGGGATAGCTTGGAAGACCAAGAGGTATCGGAGACGTTGTACTGGCAAACTCTTCATAAAGACGATAAATTTCCACATACCAGAGAACAAACCATCGGTCTTATTAAGATACTTATATCCTTTGGATATCCCTCTGTAATGGTACAAAGATTTGTCGCAGAGGGAGTCGCAAAGCATTTAGTTACACGAGGAGATTCGATCTATGGTTCCATTAAAAATGCATTACGATACAATAAATCGGATGAATGGTATGGGCTGGACAAACCGTTAGCCGCTCCTTATCTAGTCTCGCCTGAGGGTGAAAAATTTACGTACTACAATTTTATCTGCCATTTCATGGATAGCGGAGATAGTTTGAAAGAAGCAATGTGTCTGGCAGAAAACTTCTCTTAACGGAAATGGCTAAGTGCGTTTTAATATTGTGAATCAAGCTTTGGGATTTATGCAGAAAGGATTATCGAAATGAATACTTACGAAGAGCAATACTTCTTGAACTATCCGGCCGATGGCGGTGAACCTTATTTTGTTTTTGATGGAAAGAAAACGACGAAGTCGAGCATGATAGAGTCCTTATCGAAGTCAGGATATTCTAAGCAGTTTTCAGAATTATTGATTGAAACAGGATACGCTTTTGCTGCTATTTATGATTTAGCCATATTGCATTTACATGTGACAAGTCGTTTGGATAAAGAACGCAAGAACAATTGGCATCTTGGGAGAGCTGATCAAAATCCCTATGAAATCGGGGCTAACGGAATGACAGGGTACTGGGAAATGGTCGAGTGCTTATATGAAAACGGGTTAACTTGGGATGAAGCCAGAAAAGAGGTTGCCAAAGGTCGATACGAGGAAATTATGTACGAAAAGGGGCGTGATATTGATGAAGGACCATCCGACCTATCAGGATGGGATAGTCTTGATAACCACGAAGTTTCAGAGGGGTTTTACCAGCAAATTCAGCGTACAGACGATAAATTTCCATATACCAGAGAGCAAACCATCGACGTTATCAAGCTGCTAATATCCTATGGTTATAGCACAATAATGGCACAAATATTTGCCGCAGAAGGTGCCGCAATACATTTAATTGCACGTGGAAATGCGGTCTATGCTTCTATTAAAGACTCATTACGAGGCCAAAAAACGGATATGTGGCATGGGCTGGATGAACCTTTCGTTGCTCCTTATATAGTCATGCCCAAAGGAGGAAGATGCACGTACTATGATGTTTTCAGTTATTTCATGGAGGATGGAGATAGCTTGAAAACAGCAATGCGTAAGATGGAAATACTTCGCCCGAAAATGCTCGAGTGAATTTTGTTATATCGTAAAACAGGTATAAAATAATTATCAGGAGGAAAAATCATGAAAACGAAAATCGCACTTTTATCTTTGGCTGCTACCCTTTGCATTACGGGAATGTCCTATGCCATGCTTCCGGATGAAGAAGCATTCCTTGGTGGGATTCGTGCCGGTTATACCTATGAACAGGTTACTGGAATTTATGGCGAACCGACAGAAAAGACAGAGCCTAAAAGATCTCCGGCGTATGGCGGGTTTTACACAATGCTGATCAAGTACGGTGATACGCTCTCATTCTTTTTTGAGGGAGAGAGCCAAAACGGACCATTCCATGTCATCATGATTTCCGTAACCGGCAATAATGGATTCGCGACACCTAAAGGAATTCATGTAAAATCCCCTGAGCGGGATATTTACAGAGCTTACGGTCGGCCGGATTTTGATATCCCCAGCGGTGGTTCGCACTATATCATGTACAAAACGTCAAAGTATGGAAAAATGACTTTCCATTTCAAAGATGGTTTAGTAAGCAGTATCCATTTGGGCCATAATGCCTAAAATAGTTCGCAGTTCTTTTGAATTTCTGGGAGCAAGTGGAAGCCGCTTTATTAATACGAGTTGGAGCGGTTTCCAAAGGCTTCTTATTGTGAGATGAGCCCATACCTTCGAGTCAGTTATTGGCTGCTTTCGGGAAAATTCTGGAATTTTGAGGTGTTGTGATGGAACTGGATACACTCTGGAGTATTGTGTCGTGGACTTTTGGGATTGCCTTAGCCTCGCCTTTTATCGCTTTAGGACTGATGCTTGTTGTCTTGGTGATTACGATTTGTATAAGTGGTATCGGCTGTATACTTGGAGCTTGCGTTTGGATAGGGAGTTTGTTTCTCCTTCCTTTTGGCAAAGGACTTATAGCTGAAGAACTTGGCGAAATGGGACCAAGAGAAAAAAAGCAACTGGATTGCTTTGATGACACACCTGAGGATGGCGCATGTCCGGAGGATAGCGATTACAGAAATTGTGACGAGTGGGTCATGATGTACGAGAAATACAGGGGAAATAAGGAAGACGAGGTGAAATAAATGTCAATCCATGTGGTTTGGTCGTTTTTGATGCAAGTGGGCGTAAATGTTTTTATTAACTGCCTGTTTTGGTCGATTATGCTTCGCTTAATTGCTCCGAGCAGCCTTACTCTTCAAGGATGGGTAGCCGAGTACGGAATGATTCCAGTGATTTGGGGATTCACGTTGGTGTCGGTTTTTGCACCTGCAATTTTAACGATGATTCCTAAGCTTCAGTGGATTTTCATTCTAATGAACGGCGACCATTTCCCAATCTCTGATGCAGAACGACATCGGCTGGAAAGGGTCTGGACCATCGTATGTAGAGCGGCCGGTGTAGATCCGAAAAAATATGATTTGCTGACCAATGATGATTTGAGCATGAATGCATGTGCTATCGGGTCAAATTATATCGTCGTGAATCGCGGCACGCTGCTTCGTTGTCATGATGATGAGCTGGCCGGAATTATGGCGCATGAGCTCGGACATAACCAAAAGAAGCACACGCAATTTCTGATGCTCAGTTGTGGCATGAAATTTGCCAGCAATATTGAGCTATTAATCTTCAAACTGATTCTCATCATAATCGGCGGCCTTGCTTTTATCCCTTTTATCGGGATTGTGTTCCGCCTTGTTATGTATATTTTAGCGATTGAGTATTTCGCTCTTCGGTTCTGCCTTAATTTCCCGATTCACTATTTGGAAATGTGGGGAAGTCGCAGAAAAGAATACGAAGCGGATGCATATGCTGTCGACACCGGATTTGGGCTTTGCCTGTATCGTGGTCTGAACCGTATTGCATGGGAATGTGCCAACGATACACCGCCTCGATTTACAGACGATTTCGTAGAAGCACTTAAGTATAGGCTTGAAGCCACGCATCCGAAAACCGAAAGCCGCATGAAAAAGATTCTTGAACGCCTTGAAAAGCAACAAAATGATAGAAAGCAGAATCCGGAAAATTCGGAAGGAGCTATCGAGCAAACTGATAGTACAAACAATTCGCAAGTGGGCGGATTTGGAATGCAAGAAATTCTGGCATCTTGTGCAGCGTTAAATGCTTCTGTCAAAAAAGAGTCCTTTTGGGATAAGTGCATGGCATGGGGGCAAGCACAACAGAATAACTATTGCCCGGAATGCGGTGCCAAGATTATCCACAAGGTAGATAAGCGAGGCAACGAGTATCTCATCTGCAGCAACAGCAGATATTGGCACTTGGGTGATGCAAACTGTGATTTTCGGAAATATCCGGAGAAGGAATAAACAGGAATTCCTATAGGGAGGCAGAAAAATGATAGATTTTTCGGATTGCCCGGTTAATCCGAATCGAACATACGGAGGGCTAAGCGGAAAGAAAATCGGAATCACGTATCACGATAAACCGTACATGCTAAAACTCGAATCTGTGTCTGATCGAGCGAAGTATTACACAAGCCGGATTATATCCGAATATATCGGCTGCCATGTCATGCAATCATTGGGGATTCCGGCGCAAGAGACTATCCTTGGTATTTATCGAAAAAACGGGAAGGTTTATCGTGCCGTTGCCTGTGAGGATTTGTCGCAAGACGGATATACGTTGAGACCATTTGACGGTGTCCTCAACACTTGTATCGAGGCTTGCTCCTTGGATGGAGAAAGACATCGTTTGCTGCGGCTGGTTAAAGCTATAGATGAGCAAGTTTTTCTCGATCCCGTCAAGGTCAAGGCGTTTTATTGGGATCAATTTATCGGTGATGCGCTCATCGCCAATCCGAATAGACGTTACGAGAATTGGGGGTTCTTGGTGAATGAGCAAACGAGGGCAAGAAGGCTCTGCCCCGTTTATAGCTGCGGAGCCTCGCTTTATTTCGGGCTTACAGAAGACGAGGTAAAAGTGATTTGTGCATCCGAGAAAGGATTTAATCATTTTCTTTTTTCCACTTGTTCTGCAATGAAAGACCTCCATCAAAAAATAAACTATGCCCACTTTCTCGCTTTGGGGCTTAATCAAGATTGTACAGATGCGCTTTTCCGAATTGCGCCAAGAGTTGACATGGCAAAGATAGAGGCTATTATCGACGGCATTGATATTTTGTCCGACATGCAGAAGCGATTCTACAAGGCCGTAATCCGAAACCGGAAAGAAAAGATTCTGGATTTTTCCATACAGGAGAATGAAGACTGAAGGATTGCGGAAGAAGCATATCAGGAGTATCTTGATAGCGGATGCAAATTTACGCCAATAGACGAATTCTGGAAGGAGCTGGATAATGAGGATAAAATCTAAAATTCGGATAAGTCTTTTGGAGATATATAGAAAATAAAGAAAAGGTGCCGGTAGATAATGATAGATATTTCTGCATTCAAGACGGTTCTGGATAATTATGGCGGCACAGAGAGGAAATTTGCGATTTCCTTTAACGACCGGAAATATATGGTGAAGGAACCGAATCTTGTACACAAGGGAAAAGGAACCTTTACTCAATATAATACGTTCTCAGAATATATCGGGTGCCGCATCTTTGTGGTGCTCGATTTTCCTGTGCAGGAAACATTTCTGGCAAAGTACACCGGAGATGATAGCACTCCCGAAATCGTGGTCGTTTGCAAAGATTTCAAAGCTGACGGCGAGCAATTATACATGGCGAGCAATGTCGCCATGGGATGCCGTGGCTATCGGCATGGACGAATTCCTGAATATTCTCTGATACAGGAAGTTTTCAATCGTGTTAGCAAAGACCTCGAAGAAGATGCAGAAGAGCGGTTTTGGGATACCTTAGTCGTAGATTGCCTGATTGGAAACAAAGATAGGAATCTTGCGAGCTGGGGATTTTTATCTAGGGACGAGCAGCATCTTAAACTTGCACCGGTGTACGGATGCAGTTCGTCTTTGGGCGCAGATGTTGATGACGATACGGCGCAGAAGTGTCTAAAAGACCGAGCACTTCTTGAAAATATTGAAGGCAAGCATCGAGTCGGATTTTGTTTGGACGGGCAGCGGATGACGTATCGGGAAATTTTGAAAAAGCCCACACCTAAACTGCCGGTTTCCATGGAGAAGCTAATTTCTAAAATCGATTTAAATGCAATTTGGAATATCATCGACGAGACGGAAGGATTATCGAATCGGCGGAAGCGATACATGTTCGCCGGCGTTAGGATGCGATATGAGAATATTCTTTTAGAGGCATTGAAGTAGAAATTTCCAAGAAGAGGCAGTGCTATGTTATATATTTCGGGAGTGCAAGCTTTGAATTTGCCTTGCCGACTTGATACGTTTGGAGAGCTGGACTTGACTGATTATATTTGTTGATTTTTCCGAATAAACAAATATAATAGTGGAAGAAAATACGTAAGATAATACGCAAGATATACGGAGGAGGTTTTATGGGTCAATATGAACCACCATTTACAATTTCGAACGGAATTTTATCCCTCGTTTCTTCTGTTTCTGAAAAAATCGGTCACATTGATGCTATAAGCGGCCTAGAAAGCAAGCCGCACCTTCGAAAGAACAATCAAATCCGGTCCGTTTATTCTTCATTGAAAATTGAAGCAAATTCTCTATCGTTGGGGCAAGTTAGGGATATTATTGACGGAAAAACCGTGCTAGGAGAGCGAAAGGAAATTCAAGAAGTCAAAAATGCTTATGCTGCGTATGAACTTCTTTTTGAAATCGATCCCTACAGCGTCCGACAATTAAAAGAACTTCACGGCGTTATGACAAAATACCTTATCGCCGAGTCCGGACGATTTCGCACCGGTGAAGAAGGCGTTTTTCATGGTGACGAATGTATTTTTATGGCACCTCCGGCTCGTTTAGTTCCTGCATTAATAGAAAATTTATTTGAATGGATGAAAAGAAATAAGAATGAAATCCATCCACTAATTCTTAGTAGCATTTTTCATTATGAATTTGTTTTTATTCATCCATTTGCTGACGGAAACGGTAGAATGGCAAGGTTGTGGCATACGGCCATTTTAACAAAATGGAAACCGGCATTTGCCTATATCCCTATCGAAAGCCAAATAGAGAAATTTCAAAATGCCTACTATATCGCGATTGCAGATTGTCACAAAACCGGAGAATCAACGGCTTTTATCGAATTTATGTTATCGCAGATCGACCAAATCCTAAGCGAAGTTTCCGCGAATGTCACAGACCGGGCAGGTTATCTTCCGGAGGCCGTTCAAAACCTACTTGCTATTATGGAATACAACGTGCCTTACACGAGTAATGCATTGATGGCAGAATTGGGACTCAAAGCAAAAGAAGGATTCCGCAGGAATTATTTGCGCCCGGCTTTGGATATGAATGTCATTCAAATGACAATCCCGGACAAACCGAACAGCCGCAATCAGCGATATATTAAAATATGAATTGTGAAAACTTTGTTTTTCTCATATACTGAAGTCAAGAAAGGAAACTGAAAAATGGATAAGCAAATCAGCTATGACAGTGAAGACCTTATTTTATGAGGTTGCGTGTGACATCCAAGAATTTGGAGAATTTATGCCGGTGGCGGTGTGGCAAAAAAGAAATTGGCGGGAAATTCTTCTGTATCAATTATGATTTTGTTGCGTGTGACGAAGTGGATCTGGATGAAATAGAGGAAGGAGAAATTCTTATACCGATGTCACTGGGCGAGCTTTTGACTGTGCTATAAAGCCAAAATTCATTGCTTACTGAATAAAGAGGTAATCATGCAATACATTACCGGGATGCAAGCCTTGAATATCCCCTGTTCGTTAAATACGTTCGGAGATTGGCATCGTTCTTGTATGGATTGGCATCATCTGAGCTTAAAAGAAAGCGAGGGTAGTCTTTGGGGAGATTACGGAATAGAAGGCCCTAAGCTCGTCCCAGGAAATGACGAAAAGTACTACGTGGCGAATCACATACGTGCGTTGTTAGACCTGCTATACGAACGGAAATTCGCCGATGCCCAAGGCATGAAAAACGATTTTATCGGGGATGACCAATATGACGAGGAGATTTTTCAGCAAGTGCTGAAGATGAAAAACTTGCCTTATTGGGCAGAAATAGACGCATTCATGGAAAAGGAATATTTGCTGCAGTGGGCTCGATATAAGGAGAATCACCATTTGAAAGCGCTTTCTTGTAAATTGAAGCTGAAAAAATCACAAGAGCAAAAAAATAAGGGATCGGCACTAATGGCGGTTACGGTGAATAACAAAAAATCGGATTATTCCGAATTTGAAAATATCCTTCTGGATTTTCTGCACAAGTTGAATCGGGAAAGTAATGCATTCGTTTTGAAAGGAAATTCTGCGCTTCGATTTTGTTACGGATTGGATCGAGAATCGATTGGTTTGGAATTCGATTCTGCCACGGAAGATGTCCTTCCCTATGCGGAGAGATATTGCAAAGAACATCGGTTACCGTATGGGTTTGGTTATCCTGATAGAATCTACCCATCGGAAATGAATAGCTTAGCGGAGAACGGAATGATTTGTTCAGGGACACGAAATGTGCCCGAAAGAGACACTTGTTTTCTGAACGGAATTCGCGTATACAAGATAGACCGTATCGCTTCAATGAAGCTGGTTGCTTGCACAGACTTGCCGGGTATTTTGGATTTGTATGACTTCGTGTATATTTGCAAAAATTACGGCGATGAGATCCCACACGCTTTGACATTAGCTTGGGGCGATTTTATGGCATTCAGAGGAATGGACTTCTTGAAATTTCATATTAATTACCAAAGAAACTTACCGATAGATTTATACAAATTGAAAGAGGACGTATTGCAACTTGCTGACCGTTTCGGGATACAACTGGATTCAGATGATTTTTGACTCAAGGCGGTTTAGGGATATGGGGAAACGGCAATCGCTGTGAAATGCCGGTTGATGATAGAGACGAGGGGCAAGTCGGGGAGATTTTATCTTTTTGCGGCAGGTGTAATTGGCGGCGATAAAGGGATTGATGGTCTTGGCGCTCGGAAAGGCACTCGAAAAGGCGGCTGTGAGGCCGCCTTTTCGAGTGTGGAAGAATGGTGATGCGAGAGCAAGTGCTTTTATTGCTTTTGGGGTAATGCTTGGTTATGTCATACATTGTGCTATCCGTGTGAGTGCATCCTTGTGGACCGTGCGAGTACATTGGATTTCATGCAATGTGAAAAACGGTAAACGTCAAACGGTCGGCAGGTTTTATTTCTCTTCTTCCAAATGTTTCATATACAATTTCGTCTCGCTGACGACGACGCCGGAGAGGGCGACGAGGGCGATGAGGTTCGGGATGGCCATGAGCGCGTTTACGATGTCGGCCAGGACCCAGATGGCTTCCAGTTTCAGGAAACCGCCCGCCGCGACGAGGCAGATGAAGATGATGCGGTACGGCAGGATGACTTTGACGCCGCCCAGGTATTCCGCGCAGCGTTCGCCGTAATAGTTCCAGCCGAGGATCGTCGTGAAAGCGAAGAGAATGAGGGAAATCATGAGGAGGTAGCTGCCGAAAGAGGGGAAGGCATCCGTAAAGGCTGCGTTCGTCAAGGCCGCGCCATTGAGGCCGCTCGACCATTTGCCCGTGACGACGAGGGTGAGTCCGGTCAGGGTGCAGATGATGATCGTGTCGATGAAGGTGCCTGTCATGGAGATGAGGCCTTGCTCGGCCGGCCATTTCGTCTTGGCTGCAGCGGCGGCAATCGGAGCCGAGCCGAGGCCGGATTCATTCGAGAAGACGCCGCGCGCCACCCCGTTTCGCATCGCCATCATGACGGTCGCGCCGAGGAATCCCCCCGTTGCCGCCGTTCCCGTGAAGGCGGTCTCGATGACAAGGCAGACGGCGCCCGGTACTTGGTCCGCATAGGTAATCAGGATGAGAACCGTGACGATGAAATAAATGACGGCCATTCCCGGCACGATTTTGGAAGAAACGGTCGCAATCGATTGCAGCCCGCCGATTGTGACGGCCGCGACGAAGACCGTCAGAATGAGAGAGGTGTAAATGGGATCGAGTCCCGTCGTGATTTTCGTGATTTCCACGATGGAATTGACCTGCGCAAATGTCCCGATGCCGAAGAAGGCGACGAGGACGCCGGCAATCGCAAAGAAGGTGCCGAGCGGTTTCCATTTTTCGCTCATCCCGTTTTTGATGTAGTACATCGGGCCGCCGGAAATATTTCCTTTGGCGTCCTTTTGGCGGTATTTCACGGCCAAAAGTCCTTCGGCGTATTTCGTCGCCATGCCGAAGAAAGCGGCCATCCACATCCAGAAAATGGCGCCCGGGCCGCCGGCTGCGACGGCAGTGGCGACGCCGACGATATTGCCCGTGCCGACGGTGGCGGCGAGCGCCGTGCAGAGCGCTTTGAAACTGTTGATATCGCCGTGGCCGTCATTTTTCGCCGAGAAAATGAGATGAAGGGCGCGCGGGAGCTTCGTCACTTGTAAAAGTTTCAGCCGGACGGTGAGGAGAATCCCCGTCCCGACGAGGAGTACCAGAAGCGGCGGTCCCCAAATAAAACTGTCAATCGCATTGAGCAATTCCAAATCCATTTGCTAAATCCTTTCTGCCTTGCGGCGCAAAAAAATACCGGTCTCTGGAGACTGGTACTCTGGAGACCGGAAAATTCGCGCCATTCAAAAAGAATCCGCTGAAATCCTCTGTCCTTTTGCCTGAGAGATTGAGACGGTCCGTCCGTGCCCCTTCGGCGCCCATCTTGCGATGAGACTCTCCAGAGTTGTGTCCGCAACCGGTACCCGTTTCATAGGAAACGCCTGAGAGTGTGACTCCTTCGGCAGGCCGAGGCCTTCTCCCGGATGCATCATCCACGCGGGTTTTACCCCGCTATAAAATTAAGATATGGCCATTATAGCGCAAAAGGAATGGGAGCGCAAGGGGCGGGCGTGAAAACTTTGTGTTTCGTGCGATGTGACGAACGGTAAACGGGTGACGGGAAACGGATACGGATAACGCACGCAGTTTCGGGCATCTTCTCTTTTGCAAAAAAAAGAACCCGCGGCCGGACACCGCAGGTTCTTTTTGGTTATTTGGATACCATGCTGAAAACGGCATCCCGGATTTTTTTATTGCCCGGCTTCGCACCGTAAGACCCGGCGCCGGCTGAGTCATTGATTTCCTTGTAGACACCTTCGTCGTGCAGGAGTCGATTCTGGGAATCATAGTAACGGCAGGGGCCGTATTCGCTGGTTTTATACCACGAGAAGACAGAATATTTATCCGCGTAGGTGGCCCAATAGATCGAATAGGCTAAATCTTTATTGGCGAGATGGTCATCCTGTTTGGCGATCCAAGCACGGCCCGCATCGGTGTAGACGCGCTTGAAACAGCCGAACACTTCGAACTTGGACTTGTCGTACTGATCCGGGATGGCTTTGAGAGACGTCCGATCGACGTAGACGGTATAGCGCTTGGCCTGATGTACCTCGACCCATTCGGCGGACGGATTCAGCGCGCGATTTGTTTCTGCCGTGGATGGCGCCGGAGCCGGGGCTTCGGTCGAAGGCTCTGTTTGCACCGTCTGCGTTTGTCCCGCTGTCGCAGACGAGATGGCCGCATCCACGACGTTTCCGAGCCACCCGGCCTTCGCCGCGCCGCCTGCAGAAAGCGCCAGTGCACCCGCCAAGAGTAAGGCTGTCCATTTCTTTTTCATGATCGACACCTCCCAAAGGAAATCGGCCGTCGGAAACTGTCTTGCAAGCAAGCTTTCCGCGTGCCGGTAAGAAGTTATTTGTATTATATCATACATCTCGTCATAAAAGAATGATTTTTTGTGCAAGACAAAGAAATGGCCGCAAAGCCGGGGGCGTGCAAGTTGATGGGGAGCGGGGCAGAGATTTTTCGTGTGGGGCTTTTGGCGGCGTTTATGGGAGAGGCAAAGCGGGATCGAGATGAGAGGCATGGCTTTTGGCACATTCGGGCTTTGCGGCACTTCTTATAAAATTTTTCTGCCGGTGGAGATGAGAGGCCGCGCTTGTGATGTGTTTTCGTTTGGTTGGCAGACGCAAGACAGCTACGCAATGAAAGACTTGAGAATTGATGGTAGGGGTTATCTTTGGTGATAGTTTATAAACGAGGCTGAAGAGGACCGGCGTTTTACTGATTCTTAAGCTTGCTTGTTCTGTGCTAGGGAGATGGCTGCTATGCCTGAGGCGTTCATATATAGCAGCCTATATAGTTTCAAACTATGGCAAATATCGATTTTTTCATTTTGACACAGGAGAAAATCGGCGGTACAATTCGCTCATCAATTTCACAGTGCGTGTAAAGATACACAAACCTCTGGAGAATCTCGCGAAAGCGAGTGCCGAAGGTGCAAGGGCGATTTTGTATTTCGCCCGGTCTCTCAGGCAAAAGGACAGAGTCATGTTTCTCCAAACGGAAATCGAAAAACGGATTTCCCGGCTCGCTCTATTGTCACTTCGCTCCGGAGGAGCACTGCAAAGTGCCCTACGGGGCTTTTTTATTTAGGAATTGTCGATTGATGATTCCTGTATTAAGGGGGAAAGAAAAATGACAGACTTATTGAATTCGATTGACAGCATCGTCTGGGGGCCACCGCTTCTGGTGCTCCTGGTCGGCACGGGGATTTTCCTCACGCTGCGCCTGGGCCTTTTGCAGATCATTCGACTGCCGCTGGCCTTCAAGCTGATTTTCTCTACCGGCAAAAATCAGGATGCCGGGGACGTTTCCAGCTTCAAATCCCTTTGTACGGCACTGGCGGCGACTGTCGGCACGGGGAACATCGTCGGCGTCGCGACCGCGATTCATGCCGGCGGCCCGGGTGCTCTTTTCTGGATGTGGATGGCGGCCTTCTTCGGAATGGCCACGAAATTCGCCGAAGGGTGCCTTGCCGTCAAGTATCGTGAAGTCGATAAAAAAGGAAATATTGCCGGCGGCCCGATGTTCTACATCAAAAACGGTATGGGCGCGAAATGGACTTGGCTCGGCACGCTCTTTGCGGCCTTCGGCGTCTTCGCCGCCATCTTCGGAATCGGCAATACCACCCAGGTCAATTCCATCGTCGAAGTTGTCAATATCACCTTCAATATCGATCCGGTCTGGACGTCGGGCATCATCTTCGTCCTCGTCACCGCGATCATCTTCGGTGGGATTCAATCTATTGCCGCGGCTTCCAGCACCATCGTGCCGGCCATGGCTGTGATTTATCTCCTCTGCACCGGCGCTGTCCTTCTCGTTTGCGCCGATCAGATTCCCGCGGCGGTGGCTCTCGTTCTGGAGCACGCTTTCACCCCGACGGCGGCGACCGGCGGTTTCCTCGGCGCCAGCGTCATGATGGCCATGCAAAGCGGTATCGCCCGCGGCCTCTTCTCCAACGAATCCGGCCTCGGCTCTGCGCCGATTGTCGCGGCAGCGGCAAAAACGCGTTGGCCGGCGGAGCAAGGTCTCGTTTCCATGACCGGCACCTTCATTGATACCATCATCATTTGTACGCTGACCGGCCTCACCATCGTCGTCACCGGCGTCTGGGATAATGGCCTCAACGGCGCAGCTCTCACGAATGCGGCTTTCACCTCTGTGTACCCGGCTTTCGGTGGCTATATGCTCACCGCGGGTCTCGTCCTCTTTGCTTTCACCACCATCCTCGGATGGAACTACTACGGTGAACGTTGCGCCGTTTATCTCTTCGGCGTCAAAGCCATCGTGCCCTATCGCATCATCTTCGTCGCGATGACATTTGCCGGCGGCCTCATGAACCTCGATGTCATCTGGACGCTCTCCGATATTCTGAACGGCCTCATGGCCATCCCGAACTTGATTGCCCTCCTCGCCCTCTCCGGCGTCGTGGCGCACGAGCTCAAAATCTTCCTGCACTATAAAAAGACCGGGGAAGATCTCGGATCCATGCCGGAAGTCAAAGCCATGGATGAAAAATAATCCGGGAATTTTGTAAGAAACAGAAGAAACAGAGGAGAAACCTCGGTCTGTCCGAAAATGGTTTTCCCCCTACTCCGCCAAAAGGCGGAATAGTCCCAAGCCCTGCCCTTCCTATCGTTTTGGAAGCGGCAGGGCTTTTATTTTGTTATTTACAATAAAGCGTCTGGTCGGGAAAAGAAACGGGTTCCGGCGTCGAAACTTTTTCGTAAAATTTTCAAAAAAGTATTTGACAAAGAAAATTTGATGTGATAGACTATCACACGTCGCACGAAGCGGCACTTGGTTCTTTGAAAACTGAACAGTCAGCAACGAACATAGTTCAAATG
>CAVEFO010000005.1:0-56949 GCA_963615055.1 Lachnospiraceae bacterium | reverse complement strand
GAGTTTCGTTGACAATCATGTTGGGAAAGTGTTCAATTTGCAGTTGCAGTTTTCAATTTGTACACAAATTATGAGAAAAATAAAATAGAGCAAGAAGAAAAGACAAGGGAAGGGAAAGGTGAATAATTATGTTTTGGGGCTCACCTTTATTTGATTTTGCCTTGATCGTATTTCTGTTTGTTTTTCTAAGACACTACCTTTTTTTAAGAGGTTTAAATGATGAACAAAAAAGATTTGTCCTTTATTCTTATATGTGGATAAGAATTTTGATTGTTTTGTCAATTGCAGCAGAGGTTTGTTACGTGGTGGGGTCAGATATAGCATTGTTCGATGGAAAATACTACACACATTGTCTTGCCACGTGTTCGATTACAATCTACATTTGTGGTCTTTGGGGAATTTATATCGGACATAGATATGGCCCGAAAAATTCTGAATACAAAGAAAGTTTGGAAACCAGGGTTCAAGCAGCAATTGGATTGGCTATAGTCGCCTTGCTGATGTATTTTTTTAGGTAAATCATAAGTGGTGGAATAATTGGAGATCGAGTCAAAGATTGTGTTAAAGATCGGATACCAATAAATCATGATGTAGAAACGACGAAGGGAAGTAAAGGTTAATCATGTTAAGTCATTGGCTTGTCTTTTGCGATAGTTTATCTGGTATTGTAGTGGGACTTTCAGTCGCTGTATTATGGATTGGTACGATGTGGCGGTTCATAAAAGAAAGAAATTATCCGTTGTGCTATCGTATATTTGATTATGTAGGCTGTTTTTTGTTTTTTATGTGCTTTCCTTTGGGGATAATAACCGGAAAACTTCTTGAAGTGAATGAAACAATTCGCGCAGGGTTGGTTGGGTTATTTTTCGGTGGAGGAATTTTTTGCATTGGTATCGCTGCAAAGTTATTTCCAGAATCAGAAAACGATCATGCATTATATAAAAGGAAACAGTTTTGGAAAATGTTTGTTGGTATTGGCGTTTTTATAATATTGTGTTCGTTGGATTTCTTTTTATGAACGAACTTTTGACGGGAATGAATAACGGGGCTGAGTCGGCAGCGATGGGAGTCTTACAATCTTTTAATTGGACAGCTTCGATCAAAGGGCGGATTCAAGGAGGTAACAAATGAAAAACTTGTTGCCTACCAAAAGAACAATCATTTATTTGATTATGATTATCGTTGGATACCACGTTATATTTAGTACTGTGCGGGATTTTTTGGATTTCGAATATCCCATGGGAAGTTATAATAACACTATAGTTGCGTTTGGAACAAAACTGCGCACAGGAATATTGTACGACGGGGAGCTTCCGCTTTCGAGTGTGTGGTATATGGCTGATATACAACCAGAGCGGCAAAGCCCTTCCAGATCCGGCTTCATTGGGACAATTCTTGACAACAACACATACGATTACGAAGTCGAAATGGGATGGTTCTATCAGTATAAAACTCTTTATGCCTATGGGCGGAATGGCTTCTGGATTATCCAAGCCGACCCGTTTCACCTCAAACTTTGGCGCAACGAAAATATCCCGGCAGAGGATGCCCGACAGCTGGACGAAACTATTGCCGGGTATAACGTTTACGGCGATCAGTTTACTGTTGTGCAAAAAGAATCCGATTTGACAAGAGAAGAGAGGAACGCATATGACCTCTTGAAAAAGAAATCACAGCCCAGGATTGAAACGCTGAAAGCGCAAGGATTGTTTCCCTAATCAAAGCGGAAAGAGAAGGTGGTGTCGATGTTGGCGGTTTCGGTCAAACGTATGACGGAAGTTTTCGAAAACAAGGGAAAAATGTTTTATGCATATGAGATAGCTGAAGAGAAACGAACCTTGAAAACCGACCAAAGCAACCAAGGAAGCAGTATCGGCGTGACCTTCTCCGCCGGCACGATGGTCTCCGTCAATGGACAATTCTACTCCGGCCAAGACAAAGAAAACGGCAGTGCGACATCATATAAAGGAAGCACCGTCACAGCGGCCGATACACTGACTATGAAGAGCGGACAAGATACCGACATTGTAGGAAGTACAGTAGCCGGAAACAAAGTAAACATCGATGTGGGCGGAAACCTCAATATCCAGAGCTTGCAGACAAAGAAAGAGTACAACGAGGATAAAGATAAAGGGATAAATAACGAACAGAAACGGAGGAATCCGTAATGGATTGGAGATCTCCGCTGTTTGACTTAATACTAATAGCCATGGTCTTTTCTGTAGTGAAGACGTATGTTTTTGAAAAGGGGCTGTCAGATTTTGAGGAGCGCTTCATCAAACACAGCAATCGGTGGATTAGATATATAGCTGTTTTGATAGTATTCTGTAGTACTCTTTATGTAGTGGGAGTGGATATAGAGGTAGCAAATGAAGAATATTATATGTTCGGTTTGGTTTTAACTTATACTACTATGTATATTGGTGCGCTATGGTCAATCTATGTAGATTATCGATATGGACCTAAGAACCATTGCTTTGTTGAGGATGTCAAATTACGCATTCGAGCTGCTATTGTGATACCCTGTCTTTTTCTTTTATTGCACTTTTTGGCAGGATAGGGAGTTATCATATGAAAAAGAGGATGTAAATTATGTTTTTACATAATCCGGTTTTAGATGTGATTTCGGTTTTTGCGTGTTTATATATTTTTCAATCATTTATATTGGGTGATGAGACGGCAAATGAAGATACGAAGTTATTACTAAAACATTCAAAGTTTTGGATTCGATTTTGGTTATGGCTATGCGTTTTGGGATCGGTTATCTACATGACTCTATCGGATTTTTCATTGATAGATGGGAAATATTATGTTTTCTTTTTGCATATCCCCTTTGCAGTGGTTTATATAGTGGGTGTTTATGGTAATTTTGTTAGTTACAAGTATGGGCCAAAGGATTCTAAAAGCAGAGAAAAAACTTACATCAATTATTCTCCATAATAGCAACGACGATACTTATCTTATTTTTTTGTTTTCTATAGAAGCTGTATTACAATAAATTGTGATGCAGAAGAGGTCGATTGTCATGCAAAATAATTGGTCTTACCTTTCGGCGAATTTACCTGTTATTGCAGAAGGTATTCTATATTCGGTGATTTTTATCGGTCTAATTTGGCAATATGTAAAAGAAAGAAATTACCCGTTGAATTACCGTGTGCTTAATTATTTGGGGAGTTTCATGTTTTTTATGAGTTTTCACTTAGGCTTAATAATAGGAAATTGGCTTGATTTAAACAGAGCCATTATAGGGAGTCTAATTGTGATGCTCATGGGAGTGGGGACTCTTTGTGTGGGTATTGCTTTAAATTTATTACCGGAAAGCTATGATGTTCAATGCAAAAAGAAAAATTGGAAATTTTGTGTTGGACTTGGGCTTTTTTTATACTAGGCTCAATATATCTCACTATCAACGTAATTTTCGATTGGTTCCTTTAATTTTGGTTTGGTGCTAAAAGATATGCACAACACAATCGAAGCACTACAAACATTTAACAGGATGGCTTCTATTGAAGGGCGGATTCAAGGAGGCAAGAAATGAAAAACTTGTTGCCTACCAAAAGAACAATCATTTATTTGATCATGATTATTGTGGGATACCACGTTGTATTTAGTACAGCACGGGATTTTATTGACTTCAAATACCCCAATGGATGGTATCGCAATACCGTAGTTGCATTTGGTGAAGAGTTGAGAGTTTTAATATTTTCAGATTTGAAAAAAACCAATACATGGAGATTGTCTGATACACAACCAGAAAAGCAAAAAGATCCAAAACACGGAACTATTGGGACTCGTTTCGATAATAATATATACGATTACGAAACGGAAATGGGCTGGTTTTATCGGTACAAAACCTTTTATGCCTATGGAAGGAATGGCTTTTGGATGATCCAAAACGATCCGTTTCATATCAAATTATTACGCGCCTCCAATATTCCGGAAGAGGATGCACAAAAATTGGATGAGACGATTGCCGGGTACAATATCTACGGCGATCAGTTTACTGTCGTGCATTCCGAATCGGATTTGACGAGAGAAGAAAAAGAAGCTTATGCCAGAATCAAAGCAAAGGCGCAGCCAAGGATTGAAACGCTGAAAGGGCAAGGGTTATTTCCTTGATCTGTTTGGGTGTACTGAGCAGAAAGCTCATTATCGTGTCTTTTGCTTCTTTTCAAAAAAACGAACGAAGGAATTGTAGTTAATGCAAGGCATTTACAGTTCCTTCGTTTATCATGGAAATGATTAGGTATATGTAATCTTTAGAGAGACAGTTATTTCAGCATAGTGAAATAAAGGGTTTGATCAAATCGTCTTTTCCGCTAGAAGATTTGCTGTTACAAATCAATTTTGCCAAACGACGAATAAACTAAAGAAGTTATCGCAAATAGCCAAGTGAGCTGACGGACGGAGCTATCTTTAATAATCGGAATTATCCGAGGTTTAAAGATAGCTCCTTTTTTATTTCCCGTGAAAGGAGGTGGTTCCTTTGCAAGGCTAAAGGTAGTACCTGAAATTCTTATCTTACAAACCAATAATTGATTCAAGCCGGAGAGCGCTCTCTTGGCGGGATATCTAAATAGGTTCCAAAGCATGCAGTAACACACTGCGTGGCAGCGGAGCTGTGCGAGATACCCTAGCTTTTGTGCGCTCTTCTTTTGTCGCAGGCCATAGGGTTCTCCCAAGGCCTGTTTTTTATTCCTGCCATGAGTGCGTCTCCCGAAAAGGAGACAAATCATGGAACTTTCAATTCGTTATGAAAATATTTTTGAAACGGTAACAGTAAATATTGCCGAAATGGAAGGCTGGCTGAATATTTCAGTCGATACAGATGCCACGATGAAAGAGCGCGAGGCAAACGTCCAGCACGCTTTTGACGTCCGTTTTAATCGTCCCGATTACAATCCTTACCACCGCGAAACAAGACACCGTGCCAAAACACCTAAAACGGACGAAGAAGAAGTTTCTTTTAATGCTTTAGAGAACGTGGAAGACACAGCCTATTCACGGCGCATGGCCGAAAAGGATGAATACTCCTCTGCCGTCCAAGATATCCGTGAAGCTTTGGCCAAGAAACCGGATTGGGCAGATGCTGCAATTGCCGTGTGGATAAATCAGGAATCTATACGTGAATATGCGGCCAGAACAGGCCAAAACGAGAATAACGTCACGCAGAAATTGAAGCGTGCAAAAGAAAAATTGAAAAAGTTTTTTGAAAACCGTCAGATTACATGCCCTCCCGTGGCTAATAGGTAGAGGAGTTTTTTCCTCGACACATTTTTCCGAAAGGAGGAAACGCGTATGAAACACGCACTACGTATCACAGTCTCCAAAGGGCCCAAGGGCGCGATTGCGGCATGTAAGAAATTGACCGTCCGCGAGAAGCTCTTAAAGCTTTTCTTGGGAGACAAGGCAAAGCTGACACTCATTGTACCGGGTGACGATGTGGCCGAGCTTTCCATTTGCAAGGCAGAGGAGATTTCGCATGAAACTGTATGAAATCAACGAAGAAATTCAAAAGCTCGCCGATTCGGTTTTGGTTGATGAGGCGACCGGAGAAGTCTTGGATGGCACGGAGGAAATCTTAGCGCGTATCGATGCCTTGAAGATGGAGAAAGATTCCGTTCTACGCTACCTGGCAAAACTCGCCTTAAATCTTCGTGCCGAGAGAGCCGCATGCAAAGCCGAAGAGGAGCGATTAAAAGAACGACGGCTTCGCCTTGAGAAGAAGGAAGCCAAGCTCCTCGAAGTCTTAGACAGAGAATGCGAAGGCAAGAAAACCGACCTTGGCGTTGCGACACTCTCGTACCGAAAGACGACCAAGCTTCTCGTCCACAATGCAGAAAGTGCCATCGATTGGCTTCGTAGCCGAAATCTCACGAACTGCTACCGAGTACCTGAGCCGGAGGTGGCCAAGGCCGAGGTCAAGAAACTGTTCGCCACCGGACAAAACGTCCCCGGCTGTGTGCTTATGACCGATAGGGTCTATTCCCTGAGATAGGAGGAAATTATTCATGCTAAATATTACTGAAGGAATCGTTCATCGCCCTCAGAAAGTCGTTATCTACGGGCCTGAAGGGATTGGAAAATCCAGCCTTGCGGCACAATTCCCCAATCCCCTTATTATCGACACCGAAGGCGGGACATCTCACATGGACGTTCGCCGTATCGATAAGCCTCAGAGCTGGGACGAACTCCTTGCCATCGTCAAGGAAGTCTCCGAGACGAAAGGCATCTGCGACTCGCTTGTGCTGGATACCGCCGACTGGGCCGAGCAGCTGATCATTACCTACCTGTGTGCCAAGTACAAGCAAAACAGCATCGAGACATTCGGCTATGGCCGAGGGTACACGTACATGGCAGAGGAATTTATGAAGCTGTTTCGTGCTTTTGACAAAGTGGTCGAGTCCGGTATCCACGTCGTTGTGACAGCTCACGCCAAGATGCGTAAATTCGAGCAGCCGGATGAAATGGGTGCTTACGACAGATGGGAAATGAAACTCTCGCGCCAGACGGCACCGCTTTTGAAAGAATGGTGCGATATGCTTCTCTTTTGCAATTACCGGACGTATGTCGTTACCGGCGAAAACGACACCAAGAAAGGGCAAGGCGGGAAACGTGTCATGTACACCTCACACCACCCGGCGTGGGATGCCAAGAGCCGTATCGAGCTGCCGGACGTTCTCCCCTTGGATTACTCCAAAATAGCCTTTGCCTTCGAGCGTCCCAAGGTAGAGAAAAACACGAATATCCCGACGAGCGCCGATGCGGCTCCAAATGTTTATGAAACGCTCTACCAGATGATGGGCGAGAGCGGCATTTTGGAATCCGAAGTGCAGAACGTGGTCGCAATGCGTGGGCACTACGCCAAAGATGTCCCCGTTACCGATTACAGCGAGCAGTTTATCAAAGAATGGCTGATGAAGCATTGGCCAAAGATTGTAACCATTATTGAAACCGCAAGAAATGCGGAGAAAGTTTAATAGGAGGAACTAACCATGTTTGATTACGCAAAACCTGAAAATGAAGACAAGATGTGCCTTGATTGGAACGACACCATTGAAGCAGACGGCGGTGAGTTTATTATCTTGGAACCGGGCGATTATAACTTTACCGTCACGAGCTTTGAGCGGGGTCGGTTTCCGGGCGGTGCCAAAATCCCGGCGTGCAATAAAGCGTCGATGGTACTCACCGTCCATACGGATAAAGGTATCGCGACAACTCGTCTTGACCTGCTGTTGTATAAAACGCTCGAATGGAAGCTGTCGTCCTTCTTCCGTTGCATCGGAGCCAAGAAATCCGGCGATAAGCTCCCTATGGATTGGGACAGTATCCAAGGATCGAAAGGCCGCGCCCACTTTAGGCCGCGGAATTATACCGACCGCGAAGGGAACGAACGGCAAGCGAATGAAGTCGACCGTTTCTATGATTATGACGAGAAAAACTTTGAGCCGCAGTGCAAGGCTCTCATGGTCGTGCCTCAGCCTAGCGAGATTCCGTTTTAAGAAGGAGGACGCTTATGTACGAGCTTAGACCTTATCAGGCCGAGGCGAAACAAGCGATCCTGAAAGCGTGGGAGGAGGGACAGAGGAAAACCCTCCTTGTCCTCCCCACAGGCTGCGGGAAAACGGTTGTGTTCTCATCGGTCGCAGCAGCTCAGGTGGCAAAGGGACACCGCGTTCTTGTAATGGCACACAGAGGAGAACTTTTAGACCAGGCGGCCGAGAAGCTGCTTGCCTTTGCCGGTATTCATTCGGTATTAGAGAAAGCCGAGTCTACAAGCCTTGGGAGTTTCTTGCCCGTTACAGTAGCTTCCGTGCAATCACTATCACAGGAGAAACGGCTCGAACAGTTCCCTTGCGATTATTTCCAAGACATCATCGTGGATGAAGCACACCATTGCTTGTCTGATAGCTATAAACGGGTGTTGGAGCATTTCCCTAAAGCCAATATTCTAGGTGTCACGGCAACGCCTGACCGGGGAGATATGAAAAACCTCGGCGAGTATTTCGATTCCAAAGCCTACGAATACAGCTTACCGCGTGCTATCCGTGAAGGATATCTCTCACCTATCCGGGCGCAAATGATACCGCTTACTTTGGATATCCAAAACGTCCGTGTTACGAACGGCGATTACACGCCATCGGATGTCGGGAGTGCCTTAGAGCCGTATCTTCGAAAGATTACGACCGAGATGGTTCGCTATTGCCAAGGGCGGCGAACGGTAGTGTTTCTGCCGCTTGTCGCGACATCTCAAAAGTTCTGCGCCATGCTGCGTGAGGCGGGACTTCGGTCGGCCGAGGTCAATGGGAACAGTAAGGACAGAGCCGAGGTCTTGCATGATTTCGAGAACGGGAAATACGACGTGCTCTGTAACAGTATGCTCCTTACCGAAGGTTGGGACTGCCCGGCCGTCGATTGTATCGTGATACTACGTCCCACGAAATGCACATCGCTTTATCGCCAGATGGTCGGCCGAGGGATGAGACTGGCCCCCGGAAAAGAGTTTCTTCTGCTGTTGGATTTCCTCTGGATGACAGTGCGGCATGACCTTTGCAGGCCCTCGGCACTCCTTGGGAAAGACGAGCGGATAGTGAATCGGATAGATAAGAAGCTCTCCCAGGACGATGGTATCTATGACCTCATAGAAGCTGAAGAAGAAGCCGAGCGCGATATTATCGCATTGCGCGAAAAATCTTTAAAAGCCGTCTTAGAGGCGCAGCGGGCAAGAAAACAACGTTTAGTCGATCCCCTCCAGTACTTTATGTCTATCGAAGCTGAGGATTTGGCAAGCTATGAGCCGACATTCCCATGGGAGATGGAGCCGCCCACAAAGGCACAGCTGGCGTATTTGGAGAAACGGGGTATCTATCCCGAAGATATCAAGAACGCGGGCCTTGCATCCATAATCATTGACAGGCTTAATCGACGCAGAGAAGAAGAACTTACTACCCCCAAGCAAATCCGCCTTCTGGAACGCTACGGGTTCCGAAGGGTTGGCACGTGGCAATTCGATGACGCAAGCCGCTTAATCGATAAGATTGCACACAATCGCTGGCAAGTGCCGCTGGGCGTTGATATCAAAACATACGTACCTAAAAGGAGATTACCATGAAAGATTACCATTTGCTTTCGGCACTTCACTACTTGGATGTTGCCAAAATGAGCCGCGCTGAATGGATAGCTGTCGGCATGGCACTGAAAGAAGAAGGATTTCCCTGCTCGGTCTGGGATGAATGGTCACGGAATGACAGCCGCTATCACGCCGGCGAATGCGAGAAAAAATGGGCGGGGTTCCAAGGAACCGGCACACCCATTCGTGCCGGCACCATTGTCCAAATGGCCAAAGACCGCGGCTGGACACCTTTTGGTGAGGACGGATGCCTTGGCTGGAATGACACCATCGAGTACGACGGCGGCGGCGACGGGTATTTGGGAGATACAGATTACGACACATGGGACGGTGCGGCCGACCTTGTGAAATACTTGGAAACGGTCTTTGAGCCAAATGACAAGGTCGGATACGTCACAAACGATGTCTGGCAGGATTCCGGCGGTCGCTGGGTACCCGGGAAAGGTGCCTACGACAGAACGGCGGCCGAGCTTATCGCCTCCATACGACGTCATCCCAAGGACCTAGGCGCTACGATGGGTGACTCTAAACCGCAGGTCGGCGCTTGGATACGGTTCAATCCCGTCGACGGTGAAGGCGTTAAAAATGAAAACGTCACCCAATTCCGCTATGCCTTAGTCGAGTCGGATACACTCCCCGTTACCGAGCAGGACGCTTTGTACCGAAAGTTCGAGCTTCCCATTGCGGCCCTCGTCCACAGCGGCGGCAAGAGTCTCCATGCCATTGTTCATATTGACGCGACCAATCACCAAGAGTACCGAAAACGTGTCGAGTTTTTATACGACTTTCTTGAGAAAAACGGACTTCCCGTAGATAAGCAGAACCGCAATCCGTCAAGGCTTTCAAGAATGCCGGGCGTTATGCGAGGCGATAATCGACAGTACTTGGTCGCGACCAATATCGGGAGAAAGTCCTGGGTAGATTGGATGGATTACGTAGAAGGAGTTGAAGATGAGCTGCCGGATTTCGAGTATTTAGGTGAAATCCTGAAAACCCCACCGGAACTTCCCGAACCGTTGATTGACGGAATCCTTCGCCGAGGTCACAAGATGCTCATTTCCGGCTCCTCAAAAGCCGGGAAATCCTTCCTTTTAATGGAGCTTTGCGTCGCACTTGCCGAAGGCGGCAAATGGCTCGGTTTCCAATGTAAGAAGAGCAAATTTTTGTATATCAATCTCGAAATCGATCCGGCAAGCTGTGCGAACCGTTTTTTAACGATTTACAAAGCACTCGGTATAGAGTCTAAGCATATGGACGATATCATGATTTGGAATCTTCGAGGGAACGCCGTGCCGTTGGATAAGCTGGTGCCAAAACTCATACGGCGTGTCAGAAATCGGCATGTGGATGCGATTGTGATAGACCCCATCTACAAGGTCATTACCGGAGATGAGAACAACGCATCTGAAATGGGAGCGTTCTGTAACCAGTTTGACAAGATTTGTGCCGCGACGGGTTGTAGCACTATTTACTGCCACCATCACTCAAAGGGCGGCCAGGGAATGAAACGCGCCATGGACAGAGCATCCGGCTCAGGTGTATTTGCAAGAGACCCCGATGCCCAGCTCGACATGATCCAGCTCGAACTTGATGACGATATGGAGAACGACGTGAAAGACGGCAACGCTACTGCTTGGCGCTTGGAGTCCTCGCTTCGTGAGTTCAAAAATATCACGCCGGTTAATTTCTGGTTTGAGTATCCTATCCATCGAATCGACTCAAAAGGTTTCCTGAAGACCATGCCGGCACAAGGTTCTTTTGCAGCCGTCAGAATGAAAAATTCCAGAGTCAGGAAACCGGGCGGCACATTGATCGAGTTTGAGAACGGGTACAACGCTCTCAATATAGATGGAAAAGTCACTGCGCAGGATATGGCAGAGTACTTTGATGTCTTGGATAAAACGATTTATTCTCGGCTGAAAAAGTTCAAAAAGAACTTCAAGCTGGAAAATGGATTTATTGTTAAAACAGATACCTCGAAAGAGGAAAATTCGATGCCAAAGGAGAGTGAAACTATTGTTTCATAAAAGAAGTCAAAAATGCATTCGTCGTTTCTGCTTATATATAAGGAGTTATTGACGAACGGCACGAAATAACCCACAAGTAGGAAGGGCAGAGCCCTTGCCCTTCCCTTGTTAGGGTTATTTCGTTTCGCAAAAAGAAACGAAGATATGGGCGAAAGGAGTAGACGAAGAAAAATGAGGTTTACATTGGACATAACACCGTCGACTGTGACGGCTCAGGAAAAGAAAGTTTGTGTGGTGAAAGGGAGACCTGTGTTCTATGATCCGTTGCCGGTCCAAAAGGCCAAGGCAGAGCTTATGGAGAATCTCAGACTACATTCCCCCGCTATCCCGTTGGAAGGAGCTTTGGTGCTGACCACCGTCTGGCGGTTTCCCAAGGGCAAGGCGCACAAGGACGGAGAGTGGCGCGTAACAAGGCCTGATACGGATAACCTGCAGAAGATGCTAAAGGATTGCATGACCAAGACAGGCTACTGGAAGGACGACGCTCAGGTCGTGCGCGAGGTTGTGGAAAAACGCTGGGCTGATGTCCCCGGCATAGATATCCAAATTACGGAGGCTAAATCATGAATTTGTACAAGAATCTTGAAGGGTACAGCGACCCGACGGTCGGAAGTGCCTATGCCAGAATCAAAAGGGCCGAACGAGTGGATAAACGAGGTGAGGTGCGCAAGATGAAATACCGGAGGCGTTACAGCCAAAATCATAACGGAAGTGCGGCAATCAAGGGGCCTTCTAAGCGAGGGAAAGCGTTTCAGGCTATATTGAAGGGCATGAAAAAAGCAAGTGCCAAAGTGAAATCGTTTTATCGAAAGGAGAAACAAGATGGATGCTAAGATTTATTTGCAGAGAGTACGGTATGCGGACGAGAGGATTTCGTCCCTGATTTGGGAGACACTTCGGCTCCGTCGCAACATTCGGATACTGGAGCAGAGTAAGGATGCACCGATTGGCGTTCGGCTAACCGGTATTTTGGGAAAACTCTGGATGACGGAAGCTAATCTGAATTACGAGACGGATACGCTTGCCGATTTCAAGAACGAGGTTCGAGATGTTATCAGGAAGGTCAAAAATCCGCAGGAGCGTTTGGTGCTTCGATTGCGGTACTTGCAGGATATGAACTGGAAAGAAATCGCGGGCGTTTTGGAGACCGATGCCAAGACAGCTCTAGGCATTCACGAGAAGGCTCTTCGGCACGTGGAAGTTCCGGAACATTCGGTTATTCGCAGAAGGGAGAATCTCACATGAGTATCGGCTGGGAGTATTTGGATAAACGGAAAGGCACTGCCGATGCCGTTCGTGACTATGGCAAGATGCAGTTTATCATCGACAACACCGACGCTAAAATCAAGGCGGCGTATGCTAAGATGGTAGGTGTTGGCGGTGTCAATTACGACGGCTTGCCACACGCTCACGATCCAAAGGCCGGAGAAGCAAGTCTGGTCTCCGGGATAGGCGAAGTGGATGTCCTAAAAATACGCTACGAACGTGCCGCTGAGTTCATGCACTGGTTTTGCCCCGCATGGGAGGTGCTCACGGATGACGAACGGTATGTGCTGGAAACTTTCTACGGAAAGCCGGATAATGCGTGGGAGAGTCCCGTTAGCTTAATTTGCGAGCGGTATCAAATCGAGCGCTCGTCGGCTTATAACAGAAAGAACCGAGCACTGAAACATCTGACCACGTTGCTTTACGGACGAGTGTAAAGTGAGTAATTTTGCGGACACTTTTCCCGGAAATCCATGGTATAATGTTAGTGGCTCATTAGGTACTCGTAGTACCTTCAGCTGAATGAGCCTAAGAAGGCCTGCCACGAAAGCAGGCTTTTCTTTTGCAACAAAACAATGCAACCAAGCTCCAAAGAAAAACCGCAAAAGTGAGTAATTTCGTGGACACTTTTTGGAGAAAAACGTGGTATAATAGTAGCGTAAAAGATTAACGAGAGCCTTGCAGGGTTTACCTGCAGGGCTTTTCTTATGCCGTTTCGGAGGTGAGACTGTGCCGAGGAAACCTAAACAGCCCTGTGCGTATCCGGGCTGTCCCAAGCTGTCAGATGAAAGGTACTGCGAGGAACACCGAAAGGTCGTCGCCAAGAACTACGACAAGTATACGAGAGAACCTTCCGTTAAAAAGAAATACAACAGGCAATGGGTAAGAGCCAGAGCTAGGTACGCCTCTCTCCATCCGTTCTGCGAGAGATGTTTGGAAGAAGGGCGCGTGACACCTGTCCAAGAGGTACACCATAAACTACCGCTGGCACGCGGCGGTACGCACGCCGAGGAGAATTTGATGAGCCTTTGCAGGTCTTGTCACAATAAAATCCATCATGAACTTGGAGACCGGAACGAATAAACCACCCCGAAACTTTCTAATCTTTCACCATGGTATCAGATTAAAAAAGTGCCGAAAACCACCCACGGGGGGATTCTTTATCCTAAAAACAGATTAGAAAATAAAAGCGGCGGGTCCTCTCACGCGCAAAAACGGCAAATCAAACGGGGGATATAAAAAAAGAGGTGATTTTGGAGTGGCGAAAGACGGTACAAACCGCGGTGGTAGGCGGGTTCGCTCTGGTGTAAAACCGATGCCGGCAGCCGAGAAAATTCAACAGGGAAAAGAAGCCCGAATTATTAAAAATGAAATTGCGGAACTTAGCGTGGCAGACTTTGACGAGGTGGATTTACCGGAAGGTGCCGTCTTAACGGGCGTGGATATGCCAAAGGCTTCTTCGTACTTGTCGGCAAGGCAGAAAAACGGAGTCCCGCTTGGCGCGGATGAAATATACAAAGAGACATGGCAATGGCTGAAAGAACGCAACTGCGAGAAGCTGGTCAATAAGCGTCTCATCGAAGCGTATGCACAGGCCTTTGCCAGATATATCCAGTGCGAAGAAGCGACCAGTACATACGGTCTTCTGGGAAAACATCCGACGACGGGCGGCGTTATGGAATCCCCCTTCGTGAAGATGAGCAATCAGTACCAGAAAAACGCCAATCTTCTCTGGTACGAGATTTACGATATTGTGAAGCGGAATTGCACGGAAACGTTCGAGGAGAATCCCAACGACATCATGGAGATGCTTCTTCGGAACGGGAGGAAATCATGATAAGCGGTAACGAATTGACGACAAAAGAATTTCTGAGATTGCTCAAAAATTTCAGACGAGATATATCAAGAGCGCAGCTATGCTCCATCCGCGGTCAGGTCAAAGCCGGTGACGTAGAAGGTGCCATGCGCGGTTTGAAAAGAGTACTGAAAGGCAGGTGTGCTTAATGGGAAAGACCACGACGGATATGAAATTGGTGGAAACGGCCAAGCTTGTGCCGTATGTTAATAATGCAAGGACGCATAACGAGCAGCAGATTATGAAGCTGCGGTCATCGCTGCGGGAATTTGGGTTTATCAATCCCGTGATTATCGATCGGGAATATAACATTATCGCCGGTCATGGCAGAGTGATGGCTGCGAAAGAAGAAGGAATTGATAAAGTTCCGTGTGTGTTCGTGGATTATCTCACCGAAGCACAGAAGAAAGCATACATCTTGGCAGACAATCGTATGGCACTTGATGCAGGATGGGACGAGGAACTTCTAAGAGTTGAGATAGAAGCGTTGCAAGCCGAAGATTTCGATTTAGGGCTGACCGGATTCGATGAAAAAGAACTGGCGGCCTTTTTTGATGAAGAAACCGAGGATGATAACTTCGATGTCGATGCCGAGTTGGATAAGCCGGCGGTGACCCAATCGGGTGACGTCTGGCTTCTCGGTCGCCACAAACTCGTCTGCGGCGACAGCACCAAGGATGAGATATACGAAGTTCTTATGGGAAATGAAAAGGCCAATCTCGTAGTGACCGACCCGCCGTATAACGTGAACTACGAAAGTACGGCAGGAAAGATAAAGAATGACAATATGGCAGACGAGCAGTTCTATAAATTCCTGCTGGGTGCGTTCACTGCGATGGAAAAGCACATGGCGGACGATGCCAGTATTTATGTTTTTCATGCGGATACCGAAGGTCTCAACTTCAGAAAGGCATTCAGTGATGCGGGTTTTTATCTTTCGGGTACATGCATCTGGAAGAAGCAAAGTCTGGTCTTGGGACGGAGTCCCTATCAGTGGCAACATGAACCGATACTTTATGGATGGAAGCGGAAAGGCAAACATCAATGGTACACAGGACGAAAGGAATCGACGATTTGGGAGTTCGACAAACCGTCCAAAAACAGCGACCACCCGACGATGAAGCCGATCCCGCTTCTGGCGTATCCCATTAAAAACTCCAGCATGGAGAACTGCATCGTGTTGGATCCGTTCGGAGGAAGCGGAAGCACACTCATCGCAAGCGAGCAGATGAACCGTATTTGCCGAACGATAGAGCTGGACGAAAAATACTGCGACGTTATTGTGAAACGGTATATTGAGCAGGCCGGAGGCACCGATGGTGTATCTGTGGTGCGAAACGGAGAGACAATACCTTTCGATGCATTAGAGGTAGGCGGCAATGAATCGTAGATTAACGCTGGGAAGCCTATTTGACGGAAGCGGCGGATTTCCGCTGGGTGGTATGCTTTGCGGTATTAAACCCCTGTGGAATTCTGAGATAGACCCCTTCTCTATTCGAGTCACAACGAAACGGCTTCCTGCTGTTAAGCACTACGGAGACGTTTCCAAACTCGCCGGAGAAAAACTTCCTCCGGTGGATATCATCACGTTCGGGAGTCCTTGCCAGGACATGTCGATTGCGGGAAATCGGAGTGGATTAAACGGTTCTCGTTCCTGTCTCTTTCATGAGGCCGTTCGGATTGTAAAAGAAATGAGGGAAAGTACGCATGGCCAATATCCAAGATTTGTGGTCTGGGAAAACGTACCGGGTGCGTTCACGTCGAACAAAGGAGAAGATTTCCGCTGCGTCCTCGAATCGCTCGCAAGAGTCAAAGAGACAGGCGCTGATGTACCTATGCCTTCGCAAGGGAAATGGGGAAAGGCGGGATTCATCTTGGGAGATGGGTATTCCATCGCTTGGAGATGTCTCGACGCTCAGTATTGGGGAGTCCCCCAGAGACGTCGTCGTATCTACCTTGTCGCAGATTTTGGAGGAGAATGTGCCGGAAAAATACTATTTGAGTCCGAAGGCCTGTCAAGGGATTTTGAGACGTGCTGCGTCTCGCGGGAAAGAACTGCCGCCGTTTCTGAAAGCGGCACTGGAGCAACGGGTACAATCTGCCTAAACGACCAAGGCGGCGAAAGGATGGACGTATCGGATTCAGTCGTGGGAACACTACGGGCAAGAGCCAATCATCCCCCGATAGTTTTGGAGAACTATCCGGCGGATAGCCGAATTGAGGTTAAAGCAGACGGCGTTGTCCAGACACTCACCTCGCATATGGGAACGGGCGGGAATAACGCGCCGCTGGTAGCCCAGGAGCGATGCTTTGATGTGAGATTCACATCTGACGGCACAAGGAACGCACGGCAAAATTGCTACGAGACAGAGACATCTCGGACGATTGATACCAATCGCAACTCTCCCGATTCCAATCAAGGAGGGATTGCGGTGGTATCCGTGCAAGGTTCCATGATAGGCCGGAATTTGAAGAACGGGCCTTTGGGAAGTGGCGTTGGAAAAGATGTAAGCTTTACCTTGAATACAGTCGACCGACATGCGATTGCCTACGGAATAGATTATGCGGCTTTCAATTGTGGGAAGAATGCAAAATTCGGTATTTCCATCGAACCGGAAGTAGAGCCGACCATCTTGGCAAAAGGTGCCAATGCTGTGGCTCATCAAGATGACGTGAAATACATCGTCCGACGGCTTACGCCAACAGAATGCGCTAGGCTTCAGGGATTCCCCGATTGGTGGACGGCAGGGCTTGAAACAAAAAATCCGACAGAGGAGGAAATTGCATGGTGGGCTGAAGTGTTTAAGGAATACGGCAAAGCTTCGGGAACCGGAACGAAGCCAAAGAGCCGGAACCAGATAGTGAAATGGCTACAAAATCCCTACTCAGATACAGCGGTATATAAGATGTGGGGAAACGGAGTCGCTCTTCCCTGCGTGTGTTTTGTCCTCGCCGGAATTGCGAACTGCGCCGAATCCAAAGCAAAGGATTGTGTTTAGAAAAAGTTTACAGGGAAAATCCACAAATTGACTTGCTATTCTGTGCCTTTAGAGTGATTAATGTACTACCGAAAACAAAGGAGGTACAGAACATGAAAATCAACTACACGGAAAGCAATCGGAAAGACCTGGCAAAGGCGGTCGGAGATATTACGGGAGCCAAGGTACGCTACCTTGGCGCACCGAGCTTTGCCTACCAAATCGACTACTTCACCGTCGACAGCGAAGGGAATCTGCTCTTTGATGACATGGCAGACACCGAGGAAGTCGAGACTTTGATTACGGCACTTGCCGACAAGGGATTCCTTGCAGCACCGCCAAAAGACACGGAGGAAGAATCAGCCGATGCGGTTACGATAGAACCTGACAAAGTCAATGTGTCCAACATTCAAAAAATGCTGGACTCCAAAGGCGACCTCATTCGAAAAGCTCTCGGCATTGAAAGTGTAGAGGTCAAGGTTACGGAAAAAGGAGTGGCGTTCCCGTGGTTTGAAAGCACGCAAAACGAAGCTGCTCGACGCACTTGCGTCAGGTTCATCGAAGCCTTGTGCAAGATGAGCTGCGAGCAGACAAGAGTGAATAAAAGGCCCAAGTCGGTGGTGAATGAGCGGTATGCATTCCGTTGCTTTCTCCTCCGATTGGGATTCATTGGAAAACAATATAAGGAAGACAGAAAGCTGCTTTTGAAGAATCTTGAAGGAAGCAGCGCATTCAAATACGGAAGGAAATCCGATCATGCAAATTGCGAGTAAAACAAAACGGCCAAGGCCTTCATATAGCTCATGGTGTAGATATCGTTAGGATATCGTTAAATGTGAAAAATCCGCGATAATATCAGAAAAATTGACTTGCTATTGTGTGCTTTTAGAGTGATATATATACACAACAAAACAACCCACAAGGGATTACAAACGGAGGCAAAAAATGCAAGCAAACATCGAAAAGCAAGTCGCGGAAATGAAGAAACAGACCATTGGCGTTGAGGTCGAGATGAACAACATCCGCCGAAGCCAAGCCGCCAAGATTGCAGCTGAATTTTTCGGAACCGGGCGATTTCAAAACACGGCAAGCCGAAACGGCTACGAAACTTGGAGCGCTTGGGACGAACAAGGGCGCGAATGGAAATTCCAAAAGGACGTCTCAATTACAGGCCCGGATGCTGAGAAATGCGAATTGGTCACCCCGATTCTGACCTACGAGGATATGGAAACGCTCCAAGAACTTCTCAGAAAACTTCGGAGAGCGGGAGCCAAAAGCGATGCCGAAAGAAGCTGCGGAGTACACATCCACATCGGAGCCAAAGGGCACACGCCGCAGACGATGCGAAACTTGGCAAACATAATGGCAAGCCACGAGAAGCTGATAGCAACAGCCCTCCACCTGGATGCCGCCCGCATCAGACGGTACTGCAGAATGGTTGATCCCGATTTCCTCCGAGCACTCAACAGGAAGAAACCGAAAACGATGGCAGAATTCGCAGATATATGGTACAGGGAAAACGATGCGAGTTACGGACGAAACGACCATTATAACGTAAGCCGATACCACATGCTGAACTTCCACGCGACCTTCACGAAAGGAACCATCGAATTCAGACTTTTCCAATTTGACAAGCCTGAAGGAGGACGCCAAAACGGAATTCACGCAGGACAGCTCAAAAGTTACATTCAGCTTTGCTTAGCACTCAGTCAGCTTGCCAAAACGGTCAAGACGGCAAGCGCAAAACCTCAACAAACGGAGAATCAGAAATACGCGATGAGAACTTGGCTACTGCGGCTGGGATTCATCGGAGACGAATTCAAAACCGCCAGAGAGATTTTGACGAGAAGACTTTCCGGAGACACAGCCTTCCGAAACGGAAGAGCCTGAAGGGATTAGCCTTCTCCTACCTTACCCGCCACGAGCGGGCTTAAGGTGGTAGAAGGGTGATTCCTTCGGAAAGTGAGGAAACCAAATGAAAAGGTATTATTTAGCTTACGGGAGCAATTTGAATGTAAGGCAGATGCTGGTAAGATGTCCCGAAGCACGTATCGTTGGTACAACGTACATTCCGAATTACGCATTGCTATTCAAAGGCTCGAAAACCGGTGCGTACCTTACGATTGAAAAAGAGCAAGGAGCCATGGTACCGGCAGCCGTCTGGGCAACGACGGAGGCAGATGAGGCAGCCCTTGACCGCTATGAAGGGTGTCCAGCCTTTTATTACAAGACCGAGATGACGCTTCCGGTTAAATGGAAGAAGGACGGAAAGATACGGGTACTTCCCGTTTATGTTTACATCATGCACGAAGAGCGAAAGATTGGAGTGCCGAGTTTTGACTATGTGATCACCTGCCTTGAAGGCTATCGGGATTTTGAATTACCGGAAAAATATTTAACGAAAGCCGTCACAAGAAGTCGGAGGATGCGCCATGAAAACAAATGAACAAACCAAAGAGCGAATCTGCCCGTATTGCGGAAAGAGATATACGGGGGTGCCGGCATTATCCAGATTAGACGGAGAAACGCTTATTTGTCAGGATTGCGGAATTCGAGAAGCCTTAGAAAGCATAGATGTACCGAAAGATGAGCAGGAGAAAATTCTTGAATCTATCCATCGGACATCAAAACCGAATAAGGAATAAGCATATCGGGGAATTAAATCCGTTCCCCGAGTGGGGGGATTACATCAATATGGCTGTACCGCTTGGAAATTGAATAACGAATCCAAAGCCCGAAACCTTCGGGCTTTTTACGTGGGTAAAACACACAGAAATCTCACATGAAAATATAACGGAAAAACACTTGATTGTTTTTAGAAACAGAGATTTTTTGGGGGAAGTAAACGAAGTTTCAATACTTTTTCATGCGAAAGTGTAGGACACTTTCACACTTTGCCATGGAGAAGTCGCTAAAAATGCCGCGTGGAGAACATAGACTTCTTCAGTTTAACAGACTAAAGTAAAGGCCCCCTTGGGAGCTGCGGAATCCTTGTAGCAATATTCCCCCGAACTGTGGTAAAGAGTTCAGAATCTATGGAAACAGTAAGCGGAAGTATTGTTGCCACGAATGCTACATCGCGAATCGGTTTAGCAAAGGGAAATAACAAGAAATAGCAACAAATTACATCAAACATATTGAAAATCGCGCCGACATCTGTTATAATATATAAGGTGTAATTGTAAGAAATTCGTTCGGAGGTGCAGAGATGGCAGATGTCGCTAACGATAAATGGATAAACATTGACGAAGCCGCGGAATATCTTGGAGTCAAGCCCGGTACCATTCGTGATTGGATCAGAAAAGACAAAGGCATTCCTGCTCACAAGATAGGAAAGCAATGGAAATTCAAATGTTCCGAATTAGACGAGTGGATCGCAAGCGGAAAAAGCGCAATGGAATGAAGGACGGTAGTCCACAACAATGAGTAAGACAAGAATGGAGATTAAAGCGGGCTATGGCTGTGAAGAAATCTGAACTATATTCTCTCCTTTGGGAGGTTTGCAACAAACTGAGGGGCGGCGTGGAACCGGCAAGGTACAAGGATTATGTGCTTGTCCTGCTGTTCTTCAAATATGTGTCCGACAGGTACAAGGGGCAGCCTTTCGCTGAATTTACCATCAGCAAAGGTGCGTCCTTTGAGGATTTGATTGCCGCCAAGGGAAAGAGAGATGTCGGCGAACGGGTGGATAAGATTATCCAGAAGTTCCTTGAGGACAACAGACTCCAGGGTTCCCTTCCCGATGTCAGCTTCAACAATCCCGACGAACTTGGCTCCGGCAAGGAACTGGTCGATAAAGTGTCCGGCTTGATTGCCGTATTCCAAAACCCGGCGATTGACTTCAAAAACAACCGCGCCAGCGGCGATGACATCATCGGTGATGCCTACGAGTATTTCATGATGAAGTTTGCGCAGGAGTCCGGTAAGAGCAAGGGGCAATTCTACACGCCAAGCGAGGTGTCTCGTATCATTGCACGGCTTATCGGCATCGGCAATATTCGTCAGATGCCGACCAAGAAGTGGACTCTGTACGATCCGGCCGCAGGGAGCGGAAGCCTTCTCATCAGGGCGGCGGACGAGGCTCCCGTGGACGAGAACGGCGATTCCATCGTGACCATCTTCGGTCAGGAGAAAGACCATGCCACGGCGGGCTTGGCAAAGATGAACCTCATCCTCCATCAGAAAGGAACGGGCGAAATCAAGCGTGGAAACACGCTGGTCGATCCCGCCTTTACGGACGATTTCGGTGAACTGAAGAAGTTTGACTTCATCGTTATGAATCCGCCTTTCTCCGATAAATCTTGGAGCGATGGCATCAAGACATCCGAAGACAAATATAAGCGTTTTGACGGCTATGGCATTCCTCCCGAAAAGAACGGAGACTATGCTTGGTTCCTTCATGTCCTGAAATCCCTCGACAGCAACGGCAAGGCTGGCATCATCATGCCGCACGGTGTTCTGTTCAGAGGCAACGCGGAAGAAACCATCCGTATCAAAGTGCTGGAAAAAAGATACATCAAAGGCATCGTGAGCCTTCCCGCAAACCTGTTTTACGGAACCGGCATCCCAGCCTGCATCGTTATCATCGATAAAGAGAATGCGGAAACCAGGGAGGGCATCTTCCTGATTGACGCAAGCCGCGGGTTTAAGAAGGACGGCAACAAGAACAGACTCCGTGAGCAGGATATTGAGAAAATCGTACAGACATTTATCAGCGGAAAAACCGTCAAGGGTTATGCCCGCTTTGTGAAGTACACGGACATCCTGGAGCAGAATGCGGGCAATTTGAACGTGCCTCGCTATATACAGAAAATCGATGATACACTGCCACAGAATATCGCAGCCCATCTGAAGGGCGGTATTCCGGGAACGGACATTGAGTCGTTGAAGAGACTGTGGGATATCTCCCCGACTTTGAAACAGGAAATCTTCACCTGCGTGGATGAGGCTCACGATGTATATAACCTCGCTCTCCCGTCCGGTGAGATTGAGGGCGTGATTGGACAGGATGCCAGCATCCTTGCCGAAAAGCAGAAAGAGACAGATGCCATATTCACGAAGTGGCGTGATTCGGTAAAAGACATCCTGCTCGGTATCGAGTCCGAGACCAATCCGAAGGAACTGATCCGCACGATTGCGGTCATGCTCCTAAATGCTTATGAATCCGCACGGCTTCTTGACAACTATGATGTCTACGACTGCCTGTTGAATTACTGGAACGCAAAATTGCAGGATGATGTTTACGCTATCAAGGCCAGCGGTTATGAGGTCGGTCGGGAAATCGAATACGAGTATGCGCAGAAGAAAGCGAAGGATGAAAGCGGCGAGACAATCTCCGTGGACGATACATCCAAGGTGAAGTCCTTCGAGGGGGCGCTTATTCCGAGAGAGATTATCGAAGCGGTTTATTTTGCGGACGAACTTGCCGCGATCAATGAACTGATGGAACAGTCCGCAGCTCTTGAAGCAGAACTTGATGAGATGCGCGAAGAGGAATCCGGTGATGAGGGCTTGCTGAAGGATGTGCTGAACGATAAGGGTGACAGTATTCCGAAGGCAAACCTCAATAAGCGGCTCAAAGAACTGGACGCTAAAAAGACGTCCGCTGTCATGGACGCCATGACGCGCCTTGTCGCGCTCTTTGACGAGGGCAAGACCGATGAGATGGAGACGCTCATCCGCCAGATGCCGGAACTGGACGAGTTTGATCTCTGCAATAAGAACGGTACATTCGGAAAAGCAAAGCTGAAGGCGGCGCTGAAGGCGGCTGCCGATTCCGCAGTTGTGCCGGAAATTTACAAGGACGAGTATGATGCGCTGACAGCATACGCAGCAAAGTCCGCCGAAAAGGACGAGGCAGACAAGGCTTGGAAAGAAGCCCGCAAAGCCCTGGATGATGAGGTCGAGGCAAAATACGGTGAACTGACCGTGGATGAGATTAAGCATCTCCTCTTTGACATGAAGTGGATGGCAAAGCTGGAAGCGGATATTCATGACGAATTCGAGCAGGTGCTGAACAGCCTGTCCTCCAAGGTTCTTCTGATTGCCAAGCGGTATGAGCATACGCTCGGAGAAATCGAGGACAGAACCGCAAAATCAAGAGCGGCGGTAGTGGCGGCTCTGGAAAGGATGGGATACAAATGGTAACTTATCCGAGTGATTGGACAGAATCAAAACTGCTTGACCATGTGAATCTTGTCCAGGGGCTGACATATACTCCCGAAAATGTCAAACCGTCTGGAACTTTGGTTTTACGATCTTCCAATATTCAAAACGGAACCTTGTCGCTTTTAGATAATGTTTATGTGAATGTAAATGTGTCGGAAGAAAAAATGGTGCAGCCTGGAGATATTCTCGTTTGCGTAAGAAATGGTAGCGCTGCGCTGATTGGTAAAAGCTGTATTTTATCAAGGCTCAGTAACACGACATTCGGGGCATTTATGTCTGTATTACGTGGCGATACCACAGGTTTTTTTGCAAAACTTTTTGAATCTGATATTGTGCAGGAACAGGTCAGAGGAAGAAGCAACGCAACAATTAATCAAATTACCCAAAAGGACTTCCAAAGTATTGAAGTTACAGTACCATCGGAGCCTGAACAAGAGGACATTGCCAGGACGCTTTCGCAGTTCGATATCTACATCGCCGACCTTGCTGAGTTGATTGAAAAGAAGCGAGGGATACGAGAAGGTGCTTTGCAAGACTTGATTAGTGGAAGAACAAGATTAGATGGTTTTGACTATAAATGGTCAGATGGAAAAATTGGAGATATACTGAAGATTCTTCATGGACGCAATCAACGAGCCGTTGAAAGTTACGGAGGAAGGTATCCTATCTTAGGAACTGGTGGCATAATCGGTAAGGCATCGGAATTTTTATGTGATTGGGAGTGTGTTCTTATCGGAAGAAAAGGAACCATCGATAAACCAATGTATATGGACACGCCTTTCTGGACTATTGATACTCTTTATTATTCCAAGTCAGCAGAAAATCAGTGTGTTAAGTATCAATATTACTTGTTTTGCACCATAGATTGGTACGATTATACCGAATCATCAGGCAGACCAAGCTTGGCGAAAAAGGTAATAGAGTCAATTTCTATAAAAATACCGAAGTATGAAGAACAAGTTAAGATAGCAGACACGCTGACTGCAATGGACGAAGAAATCGAAGCATTGGAAACTGAACGGGATAAGATGATTCAAATCAGAGAAGGCGCAATGGATGACCTGCTGACAGGGCGTGTCCGCCTGAAAGGAACGGTGGTGTGAGTATGGCGGATAAGGAAGCTAATCAAGGCGAAGTTATTATTTATCAGTCTGAAAACGGAGATACGAAAATAGATGTTCGTTTTATCGATGAAACTGTCTGGCTGACACAGCAGCAGATGGCGGATCTTTTCCGGTCTTCTCGTACAAATATTGTAGAGCACATCCGGCATATCTATGAAGAAGGAGAATTGGATGAGGATTCAACCTGTCGGAAATTCCGACAGGTTCGAACCGAAGGCAATAGGCAGGTGTCCAGAGAGATTCCTTATTACAACCTTGACATGATTATTTCTCTTGGATATCGCGTGAAATCGATGATAGCTACGCACTTTCGCCGCTGGGCGACAGAGCGGTTAAAAGAATATATAATCAAAGGCTTTACGATGGACGATGAGCGTCTGAAAAATCTCGGCGGAGGCAGCTACTGGAAAGAGCTTTTAGACCGAATCAGGGATATTCGTTCTTCAGAGAAAGTGATGTATCGACAGGTACTTGATTTGTATGCTACGAGCGTAGACTATGATCCGAAAAGCTCGGAATCCATCGCCTTCTTCAAGATGGTACAGAATAAGCTGCATTATGCAGCTCATGGTCACACTGCCGCTGAAGTGATATACGAACGGGCAGATGCAGAAAAGCCTTTTATGGGATTAACCACTTTTTCAGGTGACTTTCCGACCGTAAAGGATATAGGTATTGCAAAAAACTATCTGACCGAAGAAGAATTAAAAATACTGAATGGTATTGTTTCGGGATATTTTGATTTTGCAGAGGTTCAGGCAATTCGTCATAATCCTATGTATATGAGTGATTATGTGACACACTTGGATAATGTCCTTCGTTCTACCGGAGAAGCATTACTTGAGGGAGCTGGCACAGTTAGCCATGCGAAGGCTTTAGAAAAGGCAAAACAGGAGTACCAAAAATATCAGGTGCAGAATTTATCTCCTGTTGAAGAAGCTTATTTAAAGACAATAAAGGATGTAGAGAAAACCGCAAAAAAGAAAACAACAGATAAGGAGGGTTAGGATGGCAACGGTAGATGCTGAAAAGAAATTACAGAACAGAGTCCTGCATTGGCTCGTTGACGATCTGGGCTACACCTATCTCGGCAACCTGGAGGACATCGACAACACGCCTGTCAAAGAAGAACTGCTGAAGGCAAATCTGAAAAAGCGCGGATATACCGATGATCAGATCAAAACCGCAATTAGTGAGCTTGTGGGCAAGGTCAATAACCAGTCCGATACGCTCTATCAGATCAACCGCAGCGTGTACTCCTTGCTCCGTTACGGCAGACAGGGAACGAAGGACGCGAACGGGCATCGCCAGACCGTCCATTACATCGATTGGGATGACATCGGCAAGAACGACTTTTCCGTGGCGGAGGAGGTATCCGTCCTGCGCTTCGACAAGGTAACGAGGAAGCGTCCCGATGTGGTGCTTTACATCAACGGAATCGCTCTCGGCGTTTTTGAGCTGAAGAGTTCCTGTGTCAGTGCGGGTAAGGGTATCCGTCAGCTTTTGCAGAATCAGAAGCGTGAGAATATCCTGAACTTCTTCAGCACGGCGCAGTTCCTTTTCGCCGGAAATGAGGCGGAGGGACTGTATTACGGCACAATTAACACGCCGGAGAAATATTATCTGAAATGGAAAGAGGACAAAAAAGCGACCGATGACCTTTCGGCTGAAATAAAGCTGCTGCAGGTCAAGAAAGTCAATCGTCTGCGTGACGGCGTGGTATCTCTCTGCCAGAAGGAGCGGTTTCTTTCTCTCGTACATGACTTTGTGATTTATGACGCGGGCATTAAAAAGGTCACGCGCCATAACCAGTATTTTGCGAACATCGCTGCCCGCAAGCGTATTCAGGACGGCGAGGGCGGCATCATCTGGAACACGCAGGGTTCCGGCAAGTCGCTCATCATGGTATGGCTCACTAAGTGGATCATCGAGAACATTAACGACAGCCGTGTGGTCATCATCACCGACCGTGATGAACTGGACGATCAAATCGAGAGCCTCTTTGTCGATGTGGAAGAAAAGGTGCGTAGGGCGAAAAGCTGTGCCGATCTGCGTTCCATCCTGGATAGAAACGAGGATGCCATCGTCTGCTCCCTCATTCACAAGTACGGTCATAACGCCGGAAGCCAGTCGGATATCGACCAATACCGCAAGGAACTGCTGAAAGACCTGCCGAAGGACTTCAAGGCAAAAGGCAACATCATCGCCTTTATTGACGAATGCCACCGTACTAATTCCGGCAAACTTCATGAGGCGGTAAAGGTGCTGATGCCGGATGCTATCCTGATCGGCTTTACCGGGACTCCGCTGTTGAAGACTGACAAAAAATCCAGTATTGAAACTTTCGGCACATATATCCACACCTATAAATTTGACGAAGGCGTGGCTGACGGTGTGGTTCTTGACCTGCGTTATGAGGCAAGGGATGTCGGCCAGGATTTGTCCAGCCAGGATAAGGTCGATTTGTGGTTCGATCAGAAAACACAAGGTTTGACCGAACGAGCCAAACAGCAGTTAAAGCAAAGCTGGACATCTATCAATAAACTGTACAGTTCAAAGCAGAGGCTGGAGAAAATCGCGTCCGATATCGTGTTTGATATGAGCCTGAAACCGAGACTTAAGGATGACCGCGGTACGGCTATGCTTGTGGCGGGCAGCATCTATGAAGCCTGCAAGTATTGGGAAATATTCATGAGTATGGGCTTTACCAAATGCGCCATCGTGACTTCCTACGAGCCGACTACGCAGAGCGTCAGAACGGCTACCTTCGATCTCTCGCAGGAAGGCGAAGAAGAATACAAAAAGAAAATATACGAGCGGATGCTCGGAGATGAAAAACTCGCCGAGTTTGAGAAACGCGTCAAAGAGCAATTCAAGCATGAGCCGGCGCAGATGAAGCTGCTGATTGTGGTGGACAAACTGCTGACTGGCTTTGACGCTCCGAGCGCGACTTATTTGTATATCGACAAATCCATGCGCGACCATGATCTGTTCCAGGCTATCTGCCGCGTCAACAGACCGGACGGCGAGGATAAGGATTACGGATACATTGTGGATTACATGGACTTGTTCCGCAATGTTCAGCTTGCCGTTGCCGATTATACCTCCGAGGCGTTTGACGGCTACGACAAAGAAGATGTCGAGGGGCTTATCAAGAACCGCTATGATGAGGCAAAATCCGAACTGGAAGGAACGCTCGCCTCTCTTGAGGCACTTGTTGAAAATGTACCCGCTCCGCAGGCTGATACCGATTTTATCGAATATTTCTGCGGCGAGGACAGCGAGGACGATGAAAAGACTGCGCGGCGGGATACTCTCTATGTGCTTACGGCGTCTCTTTCTCGTTCCTTTGCGAACTGCTGTGACCGCCTGGTAGCGGATTACGGCTATTCCGAGGATGATGTCAATCATCTGCGTGGCGAGATTTCCGGGTACAACAAAATAAAGGAAATGATAAAGCTGGCAAGCTGCGACTATATCGATCTCAAGCCTTACGAGGTGGATATGCGCTATATTCTCGACACATACATCCACGCCGAGGATACAAGGGTTGTCAGCGAACTTGGCAATATGTCCATCGTTGAATTGCTTCTCCAGGGCAAGACCACCACGCCTGTTGACCTAGTAAAAGACCTGCCGGGTAACGATGAGGCAAAGGCGGAGACGATTGACAACAACCTGCAGCATGAGATCGTAAAAAAGATGAGTTCCAACAGCGTGTATTACGGCAAGCTGTCCGAGATGCTCAAGAAGATCATCATGCAGCGTAAGGTTGAAGCGATGAGCTATGAGGAATATCTGCGACAGGTCGTGGAACTGGCTGAAGCAATCCTTCATCCCGAAACGAACGGAAGTTATCCCGATGATATCAAGGACAGTGCGGCAAGACGCGCTCTCTACGATTATTTTGAAGAGAATGTCGAGTTGACGATTGATGTGGACGGTGCGATCCGTGTTTCAATACAGCCGGATTGGAAGAGAAATTTTCAAAAACAGCAGCGTATAAGACTTGCTATTTATAAAAAATTATTGCTTCATATGTATACCGAAGACAGAGCCACCGAGGAAACCAACAACGTCTTCGATATTGCACAAAGGCAGGAAGAATACGATGCGTAATGATGAAATGCTTATCGGAGGATTGCCGATAGAGGTAATCAGGAAGAAGAACCTGAAAAACCTCTATGTCAGAGTCCATCCGCCGGAAGGAAATGTAACTGTAAGCACACCGATGGAGCTATCGAACGAGGATATAAAACTCTTTGTCCTTAAGAAGCTCCCGGAAATCACGAAGGTCAGGGACAGGATGCTCTCGCAGGAGAGACAGAGCAAGCGGGAATATGTGTCCGGCGAGTCCCACTATCTTTGGGGGAAGTCATACCGCCTGCAGGTCGTTTATGAAGGCACACAGCATAAGATAGTAAAGTCTCCGACCAAGATCATCATGACTGTGCCGGAGGGGACGGATGCCGATGCACGAGAAAGGCTGTTCACCGAATGGTACAGACAGGAATTAAAGCGTGTGCTTGAGTCCGTAATAATCGGATGTGAGAAAAAGACGGGCGTTCATGCGGATGAGTTCCGTATAAAAAACATGAAAACCAGATGGGGAACCTGCAACATTGAAAAACGCAGGATATGGATCAATCTCCAGCTTGCCAAAAAGCCGATGGAATGCCTCGAATATGTGGTGATACACGAACTGGTGCATCTGCTGGAGAAGAACCATACTCACAGATTCCATGCTCTTGTCGAAGAGTATTGTCCGACATGGCGCGAGGCAAAGAAGATGCTTGCCACCATGCCGCTGGATTACATGGAAAAAGGAGAGACGGATACGGATGACGAACAAACCGACATCGAGCGATATCTTTGATATAAATAAGAAAACGGGAGCCTTGATTCTTGGAAAGAACCGCCTTGATGATTATGCGACTAAGTATCTGACAAGGCATTGTAAAAAGGCTCTTGAAACGCCGATGCCGTTGCCCGTTGATGAAATATTGCAGAACGCAAATCTCACGGTCAAGGAAGTCTCTCTGTCCCGCAACCTGGACATTTTTGGGTGCTGCCTGTTTCTCGATGGCGAGGTAGAAATATACGACCACGAGCAAGGCACATCCAAAACCGTATCCTTTCCGGCGGGAACAGTTTTGATTGATCCCAATTTCGAGGCAATGTACGGAGAAGGCGCAAAACGAAACACGCTTGTCCATGAGGCTCTCCATTGGGAAAAGGATAAAACATATTTTGAAATACTGGCGTTGAAGAACGCGGCTGCATCTGAAAAACTGTATCCGATTATGTGCCGCCAGTCTGAAACCTTCTACGAGCCGCCGGAAGGGAAAAAGACAAAAGAAAATGAAGTAAAGTGGCTTGAATGGCAGGCTCACCGACTGGCTCCGCGAGTGCTGATGCCGTTTGAGATGTTCAAGAAGAAAGCGCTTGAACTGATTGACAGTTATCAGAATCCGCAGAACGACATTATTCCGTCCTGCGACACATTGATTGAGGATTTGAGTACCTTCTTTATTGTGTCCCGCGTATCTGTCAAATATCGCCTGCTCGAAGTCGGTCTGCTCGGTCGCATATCCGGCTTTGAAGATTTTGATGCCGTTTTTGCAGAAATCAACAATAGCAAGGAGCTTGTCGCACTGACTCCCGTGGAGGCGTATCAGCTATTGAGCCTGGACTCTTCACTTCGGGAATGGGTCGGCGGCGGTCAGTTTGTTTTTGCTGACGGATACTTTGTGCTGGCGGATAAGAAATATATAACCGCCAAAGAAGATGGTCCGCATCTGACGGCAAAGGCAAAAAAGAATCTGGCGCAGTGCGTCATCAATATCCGTGAGCAGAAATATACGACCTACCGAAATATACAGAAGGACTTCGTAGGCTTTGCCGTCCTTTATCATGTGGAGGGAATCGATCAGCGTATGTTGACATTCCATCCGAAATACCAGGCGAATTTTAAGTACGAAGAGGATGATGTGTATTCGGCGTTCCGAGATCATATCCTCACCTACGATGAGAACGAAGAAATCGAACTGGTCAGGCGGTTGGACGATCCGACCACCACGCTCTGTCAATGCCTGTGGTATCTGATGGAAAACAGAAAGTGGAACTACCCGGAAGCCTTTAACGATAGAACAGGGCTGCACAAGAATTATCACGGCAAAATAAAGAACGACAAGTACAATGATATGGGTACAGAGGTGCTGATGGCCATCTGTGTCGACTTGCGGCTGAACCTCCGCATCGTGGAGAAGATATTCGATAAGTCCGATAACAAACTGAATTATTATCAGGATCCCGACAAGACCTATATCCGCATTTTAGAGAATATGCCCGGATTATCCCTGCAGGATTTCAACGGCGTTTTGAAACAGGCAGGTATCAAGGAACTGGGCAGCACAATAACAATCGATTCCGAATAAAATTTTGATAACTCACTGAGTTGGCTTTGGACCCCGAAAGGGGGCCTTTTTTATGCCCCGAAACGTGAAAATGGCTTCGTTACGGGGCTTTCTGACCAACTCGGTGAGTTGCTCTTCAAAAAGCGAAAAAGACGATAATAGGCACAGGCAGTTGAAATTGTCTCGATTGCCCACATCAATCTCTTAGTCCGAATAGCGCTATAAGGACGGAGGGATGCATAAGAGTTCGGAACGCAGCGATGACGGCTGTGTTTGGAACAAAGATGCTCCCACCGTAGCTTTCGTGCGCCTTTTTCGGCTATCGGAGCCTGTGCTCATCTTCAATCGCAGGCTCTTTTTGTGTCCCGCCGTACCGCTCGGACGGAAAGGACACTGCAATGAAGAGCAAAGATTCAAAGAAACGCAAAAGCGGGTTCAATCCCAACTGTTCCAATTATCTCACGGCAGATGGCAAGTACTACTGCTACGAGTATTGGGACCCGAAAGCAAAGCGTGTAGTCACGCAGAAACTTGAGGTCGGAAAAGACCTGTCGTTCGAACTGGCCATCCTGCTCGATGCGTCTGACCACGATATGGATCTCATCGACAGATATGAAAATGAACTGCGCGATCCCCTGTTTGATGCGAAGTCGAACACCTACAAGGCTGATCCCAATGACGAGAATGCGCTCAATCCCTGGGATACGCTTGCCGACAAGAGCGGAAGCCCGGAATACGCTACGTTTGGCGAGGGAGACGGAGCTTTGGACGTTAGAATCGAACTTGACGAAGCTAGAGACCTTAACATTGCAATCGAAGAGCGAGTCAGAGAAGCAAAAGAAACAGCTGGCCATATTGCAGAGTCAATTGACCGAAACGGAGAGCTTGCTTGCCATGCAGAAGAAGTCATTGCTGATTGCAGGCGAATCCTTGGAGAAATACGAAGCCGAGGTTCGGAAAACTAAGGAAAACCAAAAACGGGAACGAACGGTCTGGATTATCCTGACGACGTTACTCTTGGCCAAGCAGCTGACATAAAATGAGCCCTATCGGAGACAATCCGGTAGGGCTTTTTTTATTGGGTAAATAGATGGAACGTGGTGTATAATGTACATAGAGTTTTCGGTTTATTCGTGTCATACGAAATTTCAGATTAAAGAAGGACTTGTCATGAAAAAAGTTTTATTATCCCTTGCTATCGCATCCATGTTGTCCATTCCTGCTTTTGCCAATGATTTCGTCTGTGAACCGGAAAGCGATACAGCTGTTTCTTATGCGGCTTATGACGTGCTCTCCGGGGAGTGGGAGACAACATTTGTGAATTACGTCAATTCCGATGAAAGTCATGAATATTGGTTGCGTTTAGCATTTCGTGGACGCACGACAAAAGTGCTCCATTATTGCACGTTGGAAATAGATGGTGAAGTTTATCGGTTAACGGCAACACCTATCGATGATAAGCATTATTATGCCGCGCAATCGATTTCTTTGAATGTGTCTAATCCGTACCGAGGGGACCAATCAATTCTTCTCGTGACGGCACCTCGTTATTACCCCTTGACAGCGGAAATAGCGCAGAAACTTGTAACGGCAAAGGACGTGAAGCTCACGGTACAACGTCTTCAGAGGATTAACACGGAGCTGATTCCAAACAACAAGATGATGAAGGACTTAAGGAAAGCATACACGTTGAATTATTCTGATTTTGAGAACGAGTGGAAACCAAAAGATTCAGCAAAAAAATAAGTTTGTTATTACCATAGCTGAAAATCGTCTGGATTATCCTGACGACGTTATTCTTGGCCAAGCAGCTGACATAAAATGAGCCCTATCGGAGACAATCCGATAGGGCTTTTTTTGCGGGCTATAGATTGAATTGGGTCTGTTTTGGTTTCTTGGAATCAGGGTAGGATTTTTTTATTTCTTAAGACCGTCAGATTTTGTGCTCTCCCGTGGCTATTAAGTAGGAGGTGCTCATCATGACGGAAATGGACAGAATAAATACCAGCCGGTTTTATCACAGAGGATATGGATATAAGAAGATAGCAAAAGAACTTGGACTCTCGCCTAATACCGTAAAATCATTTCTTATTCGACATCCTACAAGCAGGGAAGCGGTGCGAGAGACAGAAAGTTTTTGCAAAAATTGCGGGGAGCCGCTAAAGCAGATGCCACATAAGCGGAAAAAGATATTTTGTTCAGATTCATGCCGCATGAAATGGTGGAACTCTCATACGGAGCAAGTGGAGCGTAAGGCGTATTACGATTTCGTTTGTCGTGAGTGTGGGAAAAAATTTGAAAGCTATGGAAATTCACATAGAAAATTCTGCTCGCGTGCATGTTATGTGGCATTTCGCCGGAAGGCGGTGTCTCGATGAGTGACTTCATGGAACGATTGGAAGCCTATCATGTGGCCATGTGTATAGTGCGTAGTATGCTTATCAAAGGGATTATTTCAGCTGATGATTATAAACGGATTGAAGGCGTTATGGCTGAAAAATATGGTTTGTCCACGCACAGTATATTTCGTTGAAGATATTGCCGAAATTGCTGGATATACGGTGATAGTAGAGGTAATATGTCACAAATCGGAAAGGAGGTTAATCAGATGGAAAGAGTAGTGGAAAAGGTCGATTTTCCATGTAAGGAGAGTCCGAAATTGCTACGGGTCTGTGCGTATGCGCGCGTTTCCACCGGGAAAGATGCCATGCTGCATTCTTTGTCGGCACAAGTCAGTTATTATAGTGAACTGATTCAAAAACACATAGGTTGGCTTTATTGTGGTGTTTTTACAGATGAAGCCGTGACCGGGACGAAGCAGGATAGGGGTGGCCTTAATCAAATGTTAGCAGAATGTCGGAAAGGGAATATTGACCTCGTGCTGGTCAAGAGCATTTCCCGTTTTGCGCGTAATACGGTGACTTTGCTACAAATCACCCGCGAACTGAGGAGTCTTGGTGTTGATGTTTTCTTTGAAGAACAGAATATTCATACATTTAGCATGGAGGGTGAACTTATGATGACCATATTGGCATCTTATGCCCAAGAAGAGAGCCGTTCCGCTAGTGAAAATCAGAAATGGCGAATCAGAAGGGGATTTGAGAATGGTGAATTGGTCAATCTACGTTCTCTTTACGGCTATGATATTACAGCGGGAACCATTAGCGTTAATCCCGCACAGGCGGCGGTGGTGAAAGAAATATTTGAACGCTTCAGTGCCGGTGAAAGTATGCGATCTATAAGTCGGATTTTGAACAAAAGAGGCTGTACCGGGTCGTATGGTGGCAAGTGGTGTCCCGCAGGAATACGTAAAGTTCTTTCGAATGAGAAATATATCGGGAGCGCCTTACTACAAAAACGATATAGGAATAATCCGATAGAGAAGAAGTTTGTAATAAATCGCGGGGAACTTCCACAGTATTATGCGGAAGATACGCATGAGCCAATCATTTCCAAAGAGCTTTATAAAGAGGTTACGGCACGGCTGGAAGCTTTCGATAAAAAGGCTTCTGCGTGGAAACCTAAACGTTATTCCGTATTGTCCGGTCTTGTTGTTTGTGGGAATTGCGGAAATATCTATAAACGGATTACACGACGCGGGAAAGTATGGCGACAATGTACGACCTATTTGACAAAAGGGAGAATCGATTGTTATGCAAAGAGTATTCCGGAAGAAACCTTGGAAACATTGACATGCAGGGTTCTGGGAATTGATCGGTTGGATTCGGAAATTGTAAAGGCTCGAATCGCGAAAATTCGAGTCGAGAAAGATAATATACTAGTATTTTGTTTTCATGAAGGGACAGAAATTATCCAAAAGTGGGAAAACAGATCCAGAGCAGATAGTTGGACTTCGGAAATGAAAGAAAAAGCTAGGCTGTGCGCGATACAGGGAAGGAAGGAAAAGAAATGAGAAATACGGCAAGAAAAGTGACAGTCATTCCATCTACGGTGAATCTACTGACACATATTTCAAAGTCATCAACGAAAAAACGCCGTGTAGCCGGATATGCCAGGGTATCCACTGACAGCGAAGAGCAGTTTACCAGCTATGAGGCACAGGTTGAGTATTACACGCAATACATCCGGAGAAATCCGGAATGGCAATTTGTGAAGATGTATACGGATGAAGGACTTTCCGGCTGTAATACGAAAAACCGAGAAGGCTTTAAGGAGATGATTGATGATGCTATGGCTGGTCAAATTGACCTTATCGTCACGAAATCAGTCAGTCGCTTTGCAAGAAATACAGTGGACAGTTTGGTAACGATTCGGAAACTAAAAGGAAAAGGAGTAGAGGTCTACTTTGAAAAGGAGAATATCTACACGTTTGATAGCAAGGGTGAACTGCTTCTGACTATCATGTCAAGCCTTGCCCAAGAAGAAAGCCGATCCATTTCGGAAAACGTTACATGGGGACAACGGAAACGTTTTGCAGATGGGAAGGTTAGCCTACCTTATAAACATTTTCTCGGTTATCAGAAAGGGGCGGACGACTTACCGAAAATCGTAGAGGAAGAAGCAGCAGTTGTACGCAGAATATACAAATGCTTCATGGAGGGTCAATCTGCATATTTGATAGCAAAAGGTTTAACGGCAAGTCGAATTCCTACACCGGCCGGCAATGAAAAATGGACGGTTGGGACCGTGAAAAGTATTCTTACCAACGAGAAGTATAAAGGGTCGGCATTGCTCCAAAAGAAATTTACTGTAGATTTTTCGACCAAAAAGATGAAGTCAAACGAAGGGGAGGTACCGCAATACTACATTGAGCATAGTCACGAGGCTATCATCTCGCCGGAGGAATTCGATAAAGTCCAAGAAGAAATTCGCAGACGTAAGAATCTTGGTCGAAGATACAGAGGAAATACCATCTTTTCGGCTCGTATTGTTTGTGGTGATTGTGGTGCATTTTACGGTCGTAAGGTGTGGGGCTCCACGGGAAAATATCGCCGCGTTATTTGGCAGTGTAACCATAAATTTAAAGGCGAACACAAATGTCAAACTCCGCATCTTTATGAGAGGGCAATTAAGGACGGATTTGTCCAAGCCATGAATCAGGTATTGGCCGATAACGAAAGCATTCTAGAAGATTGCCGGCTAATGCAATCAACGGTTTCGAATTGTGTGGAAATCGAAGCTAAGATGCAACGTCAACAAGAAATCTTGCAAGACCTGTTTGAGCAGGCGCAACAATGTGTTAACGAAAATGCGCAACGAAGTCAAAGCCAGGAAGAGTATGCGGCACGTTACAAGAATCTTGTCGGTAGGTATGAGAAAGAAAAGGCGTGTTTTGACAGACTTTCGGCAGAAAAGATGGAAAGGGAAGCAAAAGGGAAGGCAATCGAAATGTTCATAAATGAGATACAAACCCGAAAGGCACTGACGGATTTCGATGAAAGGCTCTGGCTGGCAGTTATTAACAAAGTGACAATTCATGCAGATGGAGGAATGACGTTTACATTTCAATCCGGTGTAAAAATAAAAATTTGAACATTATCTAATGGAGGGGTGCACATAAAAGGTGTTGCACCTCTTTTGCATTACAATGCACCTCACGAAGGGATATGGTATCAATTGTGGTTATCTTTGCCAAATCAGACTCCCAATTTTGATACAAACAAGATTGGGAGTTTTTGTTGCGCGCTGCAAACTTAACAGAGAAATCGAAGACGCTCCGGTATCTTACGTATTATCTTACGTATTATCTTCCTCATACGGATTTGTCGTCAAATTCTAAAAACGAAAATTCCGTTTTGGGATAGGGACAAGTGCCAATGAAAACAGAAACGACTGAAATCAGGGCTGCCAATAGGCCGTATAGACAGCCGGGAGACCGAAGGCTGTATATTTTGGTCTGAGCAGTTTGGCGAACATGTATTTGCAGACTTCCCATGGAGCCTTAGAGAAAATTTCTTTCCGTTCCTCACGACTAATCAGATCGATTAAGGCAGCGGAAGTGTTCGGATATGACTCTCCGTAGACATTGAAAGCTTCCCATTGGTCAAGCGTTGAAAAAATGCCGGAAGTGCTGATTTGCTTTGAAATAATTTCTTCAGATTCTTTTTTGCTTGTGTATTCGGGATGTGCCTTTTCTATTTTTGGAATGCGCACGGGTATTATTGCTCTCATGTTAAAGGCGTAGCTGGTCGTATCTTTGAAAATCATTTTGGAACCATAGAGCACGGTGTAAAAATCCACTTGGACCGCGACAAATGGATGCTTATTCTGCAACACTTTGATAGAATTAACGTCGATCAAGACGGTAGAGCTGGGGGAATCATACACGAGAGCATATTTGGACGGATTTTGTTTCAACTCAGCATGGGATATGGCCAAGGCACCGTACGGAAGGGCAAAGAGAAAAAGGCAAACAATCAAAGGTTTTCTGAGCATGGCGGAGAAGCTCCTTTCTTACATAGAAAAATATTTTGATTTTGGCTTGTTCTTTGGGCTTATTATAGGATGTTTTCACGAAAAATCAAATTCAGATGAGCGGGTAGCGATGGGAGATTATACGCAAAAAATAATCTGAAGAGATACTTAAAATCGGATATCTGATTGCCGGATATAACGTTTACGGCAATCAGTTCACCGTGGTACATGCCGAATCGGATTTGACGAGAGAAGAAAAAGAAGCTTATGCCAGAGTCAAAGAAAAGGCACAGCCAAGGATTGAAACGCTGAAAGGGCAAGGATTATACCCATAATTCGTTCGGGTTTACTGCGTAAAACGTCAATGATTGGATCTTTTGCTTCTTTTCTAATAAAAGAAGGAACTGTAGCTAGTGCAAGGCATTTACAGTTCCTTCTTTTGTCATATAGCACCTTTCGTTTTTTCTTTGGGTTACAAGATACGCGCAACTTAAATGCGATGATACCGGGGAGTTTCTGTCTGCGATTTCTGCCAGTATCGGCAGCGGTTAAAACAGATTTACGACGATTCGATGGTGACGAGCTGTTCCATGCGTGAAGCTTTCTGTTTTGTTTCATGCGATTGCGAAGAGGGAGAAGACGGGGGTCGGGTCGTAGAATTCGTCGATTTCTTTGTAGATTCGTTTGCCGACTTGGGTATCGACGGAAATATGGGAGAATCCGGCTTTTTGGAGAAGGAGTGTGTCCCAGTGGGGGCGGGGCATTTGGGCGGGGCGGAGGATGTCTTTCATTTTTTCGTATTCTTGCATCAGGGCGGCGTCTACGTCTTGGTGCGCGTGCCGGGCAAGGCGGTCGTAGACGGCGGTTTCTCGGCAGTAATCGGCATCGAAATTGAGCAGGATGCCGCCGGGTTTCAATAATCGGTGCCATGCCCGGTAGGCTTCCGGTAGATGGGGGAGCGTCCAGGTCAGTTTCCTCGTCACAATGGCGTCGAAGGATTGCGGCGGAAAATCGGGAGTTTCCGCATCCATGACGAGAAAATTGACGGGGAAATTGTGGTGGGCGGCGATGCGTTTTGCTTCTCGGATCATGTCCGGCGTCAAATCGATGCCGGTCAAGCGGTGTCCTCTTTCTGCCAGTAAAAAGGCAAAGAAACCGGTCCCCGTCCCGATGTCCAAAATATTCAGAGGCTTTTGAGGTGAAATGTATGTTTCCAATTCCGACAGCCACTGCTCGTGTTTTTCGCCGGCAAATTCTCGCGCGCGGAGGGTGGAGAAATTTTTCACACGGCGGGTCCAATAGGCTTTCATTTCTATTTTGATTTCTTCCATGTCGTTTCCTCATTTCGTTTGGTTTGTACCACCTATATTACTGGAAATCAAAAAGAAATGCCAATGCTTATTTCCTTATGGCTTTTATGCTATAATGGAAGAAATAAGGGTCGGAATTTTTTATGTTTCCGTCGGAGGATGCAATGAAGCGGTTGGCGTGGGCTTTTGGGGTGTGTCTTTGCGGTTGCGTGATGTCGGTCACGGGGGCGGAGACGCCTTTTTCGGTCGGTGACGGGACTTGGAATCAGGCAAAATCGGTGGCGGCCAAGGAAACGGCGCGTCCGGTTTCGTCTTCTGAAAAAGAGGCGGAGGCGGCAGCGGAAGAGTCGGAAGCGATTCGGAAAGAAGGGGTGCCGCTCACGGCGGATCCACGATACGAGCAGCTGTTTGCGCTTTCTGAGGACGGGAAGACGGATGACGGCATTTATTTGGTGAAGGATTCCATTCATGTGACGGATGTCGTAAACGATATGATTTTTGCGATAGTGACGGTGGTCGAGGCACGGCCGGAGGGGGCTGTGCGCAGCAGGATGGAATTTTGCATAGATGGTTTTGGGAAAGCCTCTAAAAAAGGAGCTGACGGGACGTACGCACCGCTGCCGGAGAAAGCGCCGATGGCGGAGTATTTAGCGGAAGAAGCGGTCTTGTCCGCTTTCGGTGATGATGCGAGACGGGAAGGTTTCTTGCGGGAAATGCAGGAAATCGCCATCCGAAAAGCGGGGCTGGACAAACCGACGTCTCCATCGGGAGAGGCGACGGATGTGAGCGAAGAGGAAAGCGAATCGGCGCCGGAAGCGGAGATGGTGCCGAAAGAGGAAACGGCGGCGCCGAAAGAAACAACGCCTGAAAAGCCGAAGAAAGCGAAAAAGGAACCGAAGCTGTCGAGGGCGCCGGAGTCGCCGCTTTGGAGAGAATTTGAAAAGCGAGTGCAATCGGTGCTGGAAGAAGAGGCAGACGAGCAGGAGAAAGCGGTGGTCGGAGGACAAGCGGATCGGACGCGTATCGATGTTGTGATTCCGCCGGATTCCGATACGGCGTATGAAGAAAAGGAAATCGAACAAAGTCAGCAGAAGGTGACGGTTTCTATTCAGACGGTGCAATCGTAAAAAGGGAACAGAAGCACGAGGCGGCGAAAGCCGTCTTTTTTGTTGCGGGAAGGGATTGAAAGAGTTTGCGGCCGATAGAGATGGAGACATCAGATGGCCAGACGGTCAGATGTGTGTTCGGCATTTTTTCATGCCCGAGATAGTTGTTAGTCGTTGGCTTTTAGCTACTAGTTTAAGCGGTATCGCCTTGTATAAACAAACAGGAGCCTTAGAAACGGGGTGACGCGAGGCGATTGTGAGTGCCATGCAAAACTCGGCGAGAATTTTAAAAATCGTCGAAGCGTCTGCAAATTTTCTTTGTCGGAGTAGGTGGATGATAGAATGCCGCAAAGAGGCACATTTTTTACCTAAAGGTTTTGTGCGTATATTGTTTGTCTTGACAAGGCAGGAGGCGGACTGTATAATGTTTCAGTCATTGCATGGGGTGCTGTGACGCAACCGCGCGTGTCGGGTCTTGAAATTCTTTGCATTTCGGCGAAGATACCCGCCATCGGCGAGTCTGGTAGAAGGAGGTGCACACATGTACGCTATCGTCAAAACCGGCGGAAAGCAGTATTGCGTGGAAGTCGGCAAGAAAATTTCCGTGGAAAAGCTCGATGTCGAAGTCGGCAGTGAAGTTACGCTGGATGAAGTTCTCTTCATCGGTGGAGACAAAGTCGAAATCGGCGCTCCGTTTGTCAAGGGAGCGAAGGTCCTCGCGAAGGTCCTCGAGCAGGGAAAAGGCAAGAAAATTCGTATTTTCAAGTACAAAGCGAAATCGAATTATCGTCGTCGTCAGGGACATCGCCAGCCGTTCACACTGCTGGAAGTCACTGCGATTGAGGGCTGATGATTACAGTCCGAATCCGCTATACGGACGGCCGAATTTCTTCGTATGAAGTGAGCGGCCACGCGGAGTACGCCAAGCACGGAAAAGACATCGTCTGCGCGGGAGTTTCTTCGCTGACACTTTCCGCTGCGCTCGGACTTCGTGACGTATTGGACAAAAATGGGACGTATCGCTCGGAAGAGGGACATCTTTTCGTCGAGATTTCGGAAACGGATGATCGGACGGAAGCGATTCTGCAGACGATGCGGCTCGGTCTTTCGGAAATGCAGAAACAATATTCAGAATTGATTACGATAGAGGAAACCGGGAGGTGATTTCCATGTTGCAGTTTGATCTCCAGCTTTTCGCTCATAAGAAAGGGGTATCGAGTTCCAAGAACGGCCGCGATTCTCATGCGCAGCGTCTCGGCACGAAGATGCACGACGGGATGCTCGCAAAGACGGGCAATATCATTGTCCGCCAGCGTGGCACGCACATCCATCCGGGTGTCAATGTGGGCATCGGTAAGGATGATACGCTTTTCGCTTTGGCGGAAGGAAAAATTCATTTCGAACGTCTCGGACGGGACAAGAAACAGGTCAGTGTCTATCCGGTCGCATAAGAAGAGAGCGCCTTCGGGCGCTTTTTTTGTGTCTGCTTTTTGTGCGTTTGTTCTCAATGTAAGCCGGTTGCCAGCTGTTGGTAGCCGATTTTTAGTTTCAAGCGATATTGCCGCGGCGATGATTTTGTATTTTTCATACGGCGCATCTCATCACTCGTTTCCCATGGGGGTATGTTTCCTTGAAGCGGGCTCAGTGCGTGGCGGTTTGCCTTCTTTCGTCGTGTTTATGTAATCGTTGCGAAGCGGTACCGCTTTTGTTTAATGTTTATAGCCAATAGCCGGTAACCGGTAACTGTCTTGCGTCTAACACAAAAAGAGCTCTCCTCGCAAAAATGAGGAGAGCTTTTTGGTCGCGTATGGTGTCCGAAATTAGACGATTTTTTCTCCGTGGTAGAGTTCGCCTTCGATGTCCGGTTTCACGCCGTATTCCACTGCCCATTCCGTTTTGTATTTAATGGCTTGGGCGTGGATGCTGGGCATCATGTCTTTTGTGCGGACGACGCGGGCGGGGCAGCCGACGACGAGGGAATTCGGCGGGATGACTTGGTTTTCCATGACGACGGCACCGGCGGCGACGATGGAGCCTTTTCCGATGACGGCGCCGGTCAGGACGGTCGCGCTCATGCCGATCAAGACGTGGTCTTCAATGACGCAGCCGTGCACGCAGGCGCAGTGGCCGATGGTGACGTAATCGCCGATGATGCAGGGATTGTTGTCCGCGACGTGGAGGCAGGTGAGGTCTTGCACATTGGTACATTCGCCGATGGAAATATAATTCACATCGCCGCGTGCGACGACGCCCGGCCAGACGCTGGCGTGTTTGCCGACACGAACGTCGCCGTAGAGATGGGTCCCGGGGGCGACAAAAGCTTCTTCATGAATCTGTGGTGTCTTGCCTTTGAATTCTTTGGTGGTGAGTGTGTACATGGTGGGTTTCCTTTCGATGGTGAGTAATTTTTTCGTCAGGTTTGAGGAAAAGTGAGCAGTTAGCAGTTAGTAGTTAGCAGTACAGGTGGCGCCTACGGCGCATTTTTATAAAATGCGGCCGAAGGCCGCTACCGACACTGCTCACTGCTAACTCTTTTGCGTCTGACAGAAAAAGCCGAGCACGCTGAATTTACTTTATCAGCCCTGCCGCTCCTGCGAGGCGGGATTCGGTTTCCGAGATGAGATCTTCCATGATTTCCTTTGTGCTCTGTCTCTTCGTGAGGCGGTGGAGGGACATGCCGACGAGGACGAAACCGTTTTCCAGATCGCCTTCCGCGAGGGCTTTGTACGTCGTGCCGATGGCCGCTTGGTTCAGCTCTTCCTGCGTCGCTCCGGTGCGTTCCATTTCGAGGAATTTATCGCTCCACGCATTGCGCAGGCCGCGGACGGTGTCTTTTGTCGTGAAGCCCGTCACGACGGAATCGGTGTCGACGGCATTGATGATGGCGTCTTTGATGACGGGGAGGATGCGGCAATCGTCCGAGAGAAGGAAACGGGATCCGATTTGGACGCCCGACGCTCCCATGACGAGCGCGGCGGCGATGGCGCGACCGTCCGCGATGCCGCCGGCGGCGATGACCGGAATTTCCATTTCCGGAATGACATTTTCCATGAGCGCCATGACCGTCAGTTTCCCGTCATGCCCGCCGGCTTCCATGCCTTCGATCACAATGGCGTCCGCGCCTTTTTCCTGCACGCGCTTGGCGAGTTTCACATTCGGCACGACGGGGATGACCTTGATGCCGTGCGCCTGGAGCGGCTCGATGAAGGGGAGGGGATTGCCCGCGCCGACGGTGACGAACGGCACTTTTTCGTCGATGCAAAGCTGGGCGACATCGTCCTTATTCGGCGATTGGAGCATGAGATTGACGCCGAAGGATTTTTTCGTCGCGTCTTTGACGGCGCGAATCTGCTCGCGGATGTAATCAATCTCGACGCGCCCCGTCGCCAGCACCCCCGTGCCGCCCGCCGCGCAGACGGAGGAAACGAGCGCCGCGTCCGAGATGTAGGCCATCGCGCCCTGGATGATCGGATAGTCAATATCCAAAAGTTTCGTGATTTTTGTGTTCCACATAGGAGACTCCTTTTCAAAATCTGAGAATTCTAAATGCGTTTGCGTCTCCATTATATAAAGTTTCAAAAAATTTGTAAATCCAAATCGGAAACGGGAGATTTTTTCTGTTTCCGTTTCCGGCGTCCTGTGATATACTGGGAGCAAATAAAAGGAAAATTTTTTAAAATCGAATCGTTAATAGTTTTTGGAAAATTCAGAGGGCGGTTCGGTTGTTTTTTGTCTCGTGCGGGACAGAATTTATCCCGCGGGATGGAAGGCGGTGATCGGATTGGAAGAGGAGCTGCCGATGTCGCTTTTGGTGCCGGAGATGCGAAGCTTGGCGGCGGAGCGTTTCGAGGTGCTGCGGCATGTGGCTTTGGGGCAGCCGATTGGGCGGCGGCTTTTGGCGTTGCAGACGGGGCTCTCGGAGCGTGTCGTGCGCGGTCATGTGGAAGTGCTGGAGAAGACGGGGATTTTGCACGTCGCGCCGGTGGGAATTCGATTGACGGCGCGGGGCGAAAGTGTCATGACGCCGCTCTCCCGTTTCTTCATGAGCCGGCCGAGTGTGGCGGAGACGGAGCGGAAACTTTGCGACATTTTGCACATGAAGCGCGTGATCGTCGTTCCGGGGGATACGGATGTCGATGACGCGGTGAAGAAACGCATCGGGCAGGAGGCGGCGCTTGCAATGAGTCGCAGTGTGAAGGACGGGCAGATTATCGCGGTGTCGGGCGGGACAACGATGGCGGCGATGGCGGCCGCGCTTCCCTCCATGGATCTGGATGTGACGGTCGTGCCGGCGCGCGGCGGTTTCGGGGAAAATATCGAGTACCAGGCAAATACGATTGCGGCGGTGACGGCGCGGCATCTGGGCGGCAGTTATCGGATGCTGCATATTCCGGACGGCTTTTCGCCGGAATTGATTGAGCGGGTGCGCGAGGAAACGCCGGAGCTCAGTGAAGTGGAGGCTCTGATTCATCGCGCGGATATTTTGGCGATTGGCGTCGGCGAGGCAAATCGCATGGCGCAGCGGCATCAGCTGCCGTCGGTTTTGAAAAATCGGCTGCTGTCGGAAGGCGCGGTCGGGGAGGCGATAGGTCTCTATGCGGCGCCGGATGGGCGGATTTTGTATCATATGCACAATGTGGGTGTCGCGCTCTCGGAGCTGGAAACGATCCCCACGGTCATCATCGCGGCGGGCGGCGGCTCAAAAGGCGCGGCAATTTCCGCCATGGCCGGCGCCGGTGTCCGCGGCACGCTGGTGACGGACGAGGGCGCGGCAGAGGAAATCATAAGGCTGGCAAGTGAAGCGTGAGCAGTTAGCAGTGAGCAGTTAGCAGTGAGCAGTTAGCAGTGAGCAGTGAGCAGTTAGCAGTTAGCAGTGAGCAGTTTCGGTGTCATTTGCGGTGATAAACATTTGGAAAAATTGCGCAAAGTGCTTCCGTTTTTCGTAACTGCTTACGGAACTCCGCGCTTCCCGGAACGCAGAACGACAGGAGTTCCGCAGGGAACCGCCCGCGTGATTTCGTATAAAAATGTGAAAAAGCAAAAGTGTTTTTCGCGTTCTCATTTACATTTTTCAATTTTTTACAGGAGGGTTCAGGATGGCTACGAAGATTGGGATCAATGGGTTTGGGCGCATCGGGCGGCTGGTTTTCCGCGATATGTGGAATCGGAAGGATGAATTTGACGTCGTCGCGATCAATAATCCGAGCGGTGTGGAGACGGCGGCGTATCTTCTGAAATACGATTCCGTTCACGGGCGCTGGGATCGGGACATTCAAATTGACGGCGATGATCTCGTGATTGAGGGGCGCCGCGTGCATGTCTTCCAAAGCCGCGACGCGTCGACGCTCACATGGGAAGATTACGCGACGCAGATTGTCATCGAGGCGACGGGGAAACTCAAAGGGCATGAGGAAGCGATGCAGCACGTGCACGGCAGCGTGAAAAAAGTCATCATCACGGCTCCCGGCAAGGACGATGATGCGACGCTTGTCGTCGGCGTGAATCATACGGACTACGATCCCGCGCGGGACACGATCATTTCCAATGCGTCCTGCACGACGAATTGCTTGGCGCCGGTCGCGAAGGTCATTCAGGAAGAATTCGGCATCGTGCGCGGGCTTATGACGACGATCCATTCGTATACGAACGATCAGGCCATTCTGGATAAAGGCCATAAAAAAGATCCGCGCAGAGGCAGAGCGGCGGCGGAGAATATGGTTCCGACGTCCACGGGCGCGGCCAAAGCGATGGGCATCGTTATTCCGACACTCAAAGGGAAATTGAACGGGCTGGCCATCCGCGTGCCGACCCCGGATGTTTCCTTGGTCGACCTCACGGTGGAGCTTTCGCGTCCTGTCACGAAGGAAGAAGTGAATCGGGCGCTCAAAGATGCGGCGGATGGTTCGCTCAAGGGCATTCTGGCGTATACGGACGAGCCGCTGGTTTCCTCGGATTTCAAAGGGACGAGCGTGTCGTCTACGGTCGATGGGGATCTGACGATGGTGATGGATGGAAACTTAGTCAAGGTCATCGCTTGGTACGACAATGAATGGGGCTATTCGTGTCGCATTTCCGATTTGGCGGCGTATGTCGCGGCAAAGGGGCTTTGAGATGAAAAAAACGATTTACGATTTGGATTGCGCGGGGAAAGTCGTCTACGTCCGCGTCGATTACAATGTCCCGCACGAGTCGGACGGGACGATTAAGGATGATCGCCGCATCGCCGCGACGCTTCCGACGCTTCGGTATCTGCTGGACGCGGGGGCGGCGCTGGTCTTGGCAAGCCATATGGGGCGGCCGAAGGGCGAAGTGAAGCCGGAGCTGTCGCTGGCAAAAGTGGCGGCGCATTTGGAGACGCTTCTGGGGCGGCCGGTGCAATTTGCAAAGGATGCGATTGGCGAGGAAACGGCGGCCATGAAGGCGGCGCTCCGTCCGGGCGACGTGCTGCTTTTGGAAAATTTGCGTTTCCACAAAGAGGAAGAGAAAAACGATCCCGCGTTTGCCAAGGAATTGGTCGCGGGGTGCGACGCGGCGGTGAATGATGCGTTCGGCGTCTCGCATCGGGCGCACGCGTCCGTCGTCGGCGTGGGAAAACAGTTGCCGATGGCGGCGGGGCTTTTGCTGCAAAAGGAAATCGAATTTTTGGATCGCGTGATTTCCGAGCCGGAGCGTCCTTTTGCGGCGATTATCGGCGGCGCGAAAATCGGCGATAAGATTCATGTCATTGCGAATTTGATGGAAAAGGCGGACGTGATTCTGATCGGCGGCGGCATGGCGAATACGTTCGTCGCGGCCAAGGGCTACGGCATGGGGAAATCGCTGCAGGACCCCGACCGTTTCGATTTGGCGCGCGATTTGATGGAAAAAGCGAAGAAATCGGGCGTTTCCATGCTGCTTCCCGTCGATTTCACGGCGGGCGATAAATTTGCGGAAGACGCGAATGTGAAGGTGCTGACGGCGGAGGAATTCACGGATCCTTGGATGGCGCTCGATATCGGGCCGAAGACGATTGCGCTCTATGAGGAGACGCTCAAAAAGATGAAAACGGTCGTCTGGAACGGGCCGATGGGCGTCTTTGAGATGAAGCCTTTCTCGGAAGGGACGTTTTCTGTGGCGCGGACGCTGGCGGCGCTCGATGCGACGACGGTGGTCGGCGGCGGGGAATCGGCGGAGGTCGTGGACAGCCTCGGCATCGGCGATCAGTTCTCGCATGTGTCGACGGGCGGCGGCGCGTCTCTGGAAATGCTGGAGGGCATGGTGCTGCCGGGCATCGCTGTCCTGGCGGATAAGGAGGGCGCGTGAGGAAAGTTTTAATCGCGGGAAATTGGAAGATGAACGGCACGGCGTCCGAGGCGGCGGCGCTCCTTTCCGGGCTCTCGGGTGTTTCAAAAAATCAGGCCGAAATGCTGATTTGCCCGCCTTTTACGGCGCTTTCGGCAGCAAAACCCGTGGCGGAGGCGGCCGGTATCTCTCTCGGCGCGCAGAATGTGTATCCGGAGAAAAAGGGCGCTTTCACCGGGGAAATTTCGCCTGCGATGCTCTGTGAGGTCGGCTGCACGTACTGCATCGTCGGCCATTCGGAGCGGCGACAAATTTTGGGAGAGACGAACGACTTTGTGAATCGCAAGGTGCGCGCGCTCTTTGAAGCGGGTATCACGCCGATTCTTTGCGTCGGGGAGACGAAAGAGGAGCGGGAAGCCGGTCGGATGGAAGCGGTCATCGGAGAGGAAATCGAGTGCGGGACGGCGGGCCTTTCGGAAGCGGAAGCGGCGCGGCTCGTCATCGCGTATGAACCGATTTGGGCGATTGGGACGGGCCGGTCGGCGACGGCGGAAGATGCCGAGGCGGCGTGCCGTTTCATTCGATCACGCGTGCGGGGACGCTTCGGCGCGGCGGCGGAGGAAACGCGGATTCTCTACGGCGGCAGCGTCACGGCTGAAAATATTTCCGATTTCCTGAAAGAAGAGGATATTGACGGCGCTTTGGTCGGCGGCGCATCGCTTACGGCCGACAGTTTCATTTCCATTTATCAAAAGGCAGGGGAGGATTGATATCATGGCAGACATCATGGACATTCGCGCAAGAGAAATTTTGGATTCGAGAGGAAATCCGACGGTCGAGGTCGATATGGAGCTCGCCGATGGCACATTTGCCCGCGCGGCGGTCCCGTCCGGGGCGTCCACCGGCATGTATGAAGCGACGGAGCTTCGCGACGGAGGTGCGCGCTACGGCGGTAAGGGCGTGCTCGCGGCCGTGGAAAACGTGAATACGGAAATCGCGGACGCCGTGATTGGGATGGACGCGTCCGATCAGCGCGGGATCGACAGTCTCATGATCGCGCTCGACGGGACGGAAAACAAGAGCCGCCTCGGTGCGAATGCGATTCTGGCGGTGTCGCTCGCGGCGGCGCAGGCAGCGGCCCAATCGGCGCACCTTCCGCTGTATCAATATCTGGGCGGCGCCAATGCGCATGTGATGCCCGTGCCGATGATGAATATCATGAACGGCGGGGCGCACGCGGACAACAATGTCGACATCCAAGAATGTATGATCATGCCCGTCGGCGCGCCGAATTTCCGGGAAGCGCTCCGCACGGGTGCCGAAGTGTACCAGGCGCTCAAGAGTGTGCTGAAAGGAAAGGGTCTTGCGACGGCGGTCGGCGACGAAGGCGGTTTTGCGCCGAATTTGCCGTCCAATGAAGCGGCGATAGAAGTCATTTGCGAAGCGATTGAAAAAGCGGGCTACCGCGCCGGTGAAGACATTGCACTCGCGCTCGACGTCGCGGCCTCCGAAATTCTGGGCGACGACGGCCTCTATCATCTGACCGGCGATCACACGGCCAAAGACGCCGCCGGCATGGTCGCGTATTATGAGAATCTGCTTGAGCAGTACCCGATTATTTCCATCGAAGACGGCCTCGGCGAAGAAGATTGGGACGGATGGAAACTTTTGACGGAGACGCTCGGCGGCAAAATTCAGCTCGTCGGCGATGATCTTTTCGTCACGAATACCGAGCGCCTCTCTCGCGGTATCCACAAGGGCGTCGCCAATTCCATTTTGATCAAAGTGAATCAGATCGGCACGCTGACCGAGACGATGGAAGCCGTGGAAATGGCGAAACGCGCGGGCTACTCCGCCGTCATTTCCCACAGAAGCGGCGAGACGGAAGACACGACGATTGCCGATATCGCCGTCGCCCTGAATGCAGGCCAGATCAAGACGGGGGCTCCCGCGCGCACGGAACGCGTCGCGAAATACAATCAGCTCCTTCGCATCGAAGAAGCGCTCGACACGAACGCAATCTACGGAGACGGCCACATCCGCCATCTGCTGCGTCGCCTTTCGTGATTGATAAGATATAGGAAACAGAAAACCGCTTTTCTTCGGAGAGGCGGTTTTTTTATTGAGAGATGAGGGGGCGTAGCTTTTTGTTTGACCGGTTTTCGTGGCGTTTGTTGTGAAAAACTTTCTGCTGGTAGAGATGAGGGGCTCGGCTTTTGGCGTGTTTTCTTTTGCGGCGTTGGCGGTGTTGGCCGGAAACCGTATTCCGTGAACCGTGTGTGAGAAACGGAATCGTCTCATCTGTGTAATGGACGGTAAACGGATAATAGAATCATGTCGTAGTAGAGTTTTGGTAAAATTTCTGCTTTGAAGCTTTGAAATGGAATAAAATGAGCAGAAGTATACTATGAGTACATAGATAATTGTGAGACATCGAAAGAAGGCAAAAGAGGGAAAAGTGTGAATTTCACTTGATTTTTTTCGTTTCCCAAGACGGTGCGAAACTGAAAATCGTTTTTGGATTCTTTGAAGAAAATTACAATTTACTAAAATCGGAAATGAAAGTCTTTTTCAAAATCAAAGGACGAAGGAATCGGACGAAAATGGCTTTGTGTAAAATTTTTGATTTGACCTTTTCGGAAAATATGTTATGATATATTCGGAGTTTCTTAGAAAACACTGAAGCCGAATGAGAGCGGCCGGCACGATAAGAATAATAAGAACCGTGCGGAAAGAAATTCCGTCTTGCTTTGCATTTCTTTTGGGGAGGGGAGTCTATGAGAAACTGTGTACTGATTGTCGAGAGCGATAAAAGTGTCGCTCATTTTTTGCGCACGAAATTGGAAGCGGATGGTTTTACGGTGCTGCAGGATCACACAGGCGAAACTGTCGTTGATTTGGCCGGGCAGCGCCAAGCGGATATCATCGTGCTGGATCCCGATCCGCCGATGAAAGACGCGATGGAGCTTTTGGCGGGCGTGCGGAGTATTTCCGGGATTCCGATCATTTTCATTTCCGAGGATGCCTCTGTCGATACCAAAGTCGCGGTGCTGGACGCCGGCGCGGACGATTACATGACGAAGCCATATGCGACCAAGGAGCTCATCGCTCGTCTTCGCGCGATGCTGCGGCGTCACGAAGAGCCGGTGCCCGTCGTCGATCCCGCGTATACGATCCGCGATTTGGCCATTTATCCCGACCGTCACGAGGTGCGCGTGAATGACGAATACATCGAGCTGACGAAGAAAGAATTCGATTTGCTTTTGTATCTGGCGAAAAATAAAAATCACGTGCTGACCCGCGAGCAGATTTTGGAAGAAGTCTGGGGCTACGGCTATGTGGGAAATACGAATATCGTCGACGTTTACGTGCGCTATCTGCGCAGCAAAATCGATGAAAAATTGGAAAAGAAATACATTCACACCGTCCGCGGCATCGGCTACGTGGTGCGCGACTGATGCTCCGTGAGGTCATCGTCGTCGAAGGGAAATCGGATATCGCGCGCGTGACGGCGGCCGTTTCCTGCGACTGCATCGCGACGGAGGGGTACACGCTGCGCCCCGAAGTCTTGGCGACAATTCGCGCGGCCTATGAGAGGCGCGGCATTATCATCCTGACGGACCCCGACGGGCCGGGCGAGCGGATTCGCAAGCGCCTGTCCGCGCTGTTTCCGAAAGCCGCCCATGCTTTCGTGCCCAAGGACGAAGCGAAAACCGAGACGGATGTAGGCATTGAAGATGCTTCGTCCGCCTCGATTTTGCGCGCCTTATCGAAAGCGCACACCATGAAAGAGGCGCCGGAGGAGATATTCACGACGGCCGATTTGCTCCGCGCCGGTCTCATGGGGGACGAGAATGCCGCCGCCCGTCGCGATATCGTCGGCGCCCTTTTGGGCATCGGCTACGGAAACGCGCGTCAATTTTTGAAACGTCTCAATCATTTCGGCATCACGCGCGCCGAATGGGACGAAGCCTTGGCACAGTTGGGAGGGCACGCATGATCGAAATCGAACTCGCCAGTCCCGAAGTCGTCCGACACATCGTCAAAAGCTTCGGTATCCGCATGAAACACAAGCTCGGGCAAAATTTCCTGATACGTCCCGACATCGTGCGCCGCATCGCCGAAGCCGCCGAACTTGCCCCCGGAACGCCCGTTTTGGAAATCGGTCCGGGAATCGGCACGCTGACACAGGCGCTCGCCAGGACCGGCGCGGACGTCACGGCACTGGAAATCGACCGCGGCCTGGAGCCGGTGCTGACAGAGACCTTGGCCCCCTATGACAATGTCCGCATTCTCTATCAAGATTTCCTGAAAACAGACTTGCCGGCGCTCTTGGGCGACAAAGACTGGCACGCCGCCGCGAATTTACCTTACTACATCACGACGCCGATTTTATTGAAACTCGTGCAGTCCGACCTGCCCGTTTCCCTGCTTGTCTTCATGATGCAAAAAGAAGTCGCCGACCGCATTCTCGCCGCGCCCGGCACGCCCGACTACGGCATGCTCACCATCGCCGTCCAATTCTACGCGACAGCCGAGCGCGTCACCGACATCGAGCCTGCCGCCTTCATCCCGCGTCCCGCCGTCACTTCGACGGTTTTGAAAATTCGCCGGCGAAAAGAACGCGCCGTTTCCGTCCGAAACGAAAAAACATTCTTCGCCCTCGTGAAAATGGGCTTCGGCCAAAGACGGAAAACATTTTCCAACGCGATGAAAGCGGGCGGCATCGAAAAAGAAATGATTCCGAAAATACTGGAAACAGCGGCCATCGACGGAAGTCGACGCGGCGAGACATTTTCCATGGAAGAATACGCTCGGCTTGCCGATGCGTGGGACGATTTGCGCTGACAGAAAAAGAACCGTGCCGAAACAGTTGGCACGGTTCTTTTTTATTGCCGTACTTTTGAAATAGAAATCGCACGGAGCGCGTATCGCTTTTATCTAAAAGTTGACAGCTGATAACCAATAGCTGTCTGGTGTGTGAGAAAAGGCCGAACAAAAATAATTCTCCTCTTTCTCCTGATGATATAATGAAATAAAAACGAAGGGAGACAGGCTATGTGTGTGGCATATCCGGGACGGGTGGTCTCGATAGACGGACAGTACGGGATTGTGGATTTTTCGGGGGCAAAGGTCCGGGCGAATTTGCGGCTGGTGCCGGCGAAGGTCGGCGATTATGTGCTGGTGCACGCCGGCATGGCGATTCAGATTGTCGAAAAAGAAGAAGCGCGGGACTGGGCGGCACTGTTTGCGGAAATCGGGGAAACTGTGGGTAGTTAGCAGTTAGCAGTTAGCAATTAGCAGTTAGCAATTAGCAGTTAGCAGTTCTTGAAAACGGCTTGAAAGGCTTGAAAGGGCTTGAAGGGCTTGAAGGGCTTGGTGGTGTCACATAGAGGTGCGGGGCGTTATCCGTTATCCGTGGACCGTGGACCGTGGACCGTGGACCGTGAACCGTGAATCGAGCTTGAGAACCTTGGATTTCATGGAGTGTGACGGGCGGTAAACGGTAAACGGTAAACGGAAGGCGGATTACGGGCTTGAAAGGCTTGAAGGGCTTGAAGGGCTTGAAGGGCTTGAAGGGCTTGAAGGGCTTGAAAGGGCTTGAAAGATTTGGCTCTTTCATTTCTTGAATTTTTCAAGTTTTAGGCGTAAAGGCCGGAATGAAAAAGGGGGCAGCGGTTTCGCGATGGTAAGCCTTATCAAGCCTTGCAGGAAAAGGTAAGGATCAGAAAGGGCGAAAAAAGAAGGAGGCACGGGGTCAAGCCTTTTCAAGCATTGATCTCTATGAGAGGCGCGGTAAACGGTAAACGGTAAACGTTAAACAGGGGAAGGGAGAGTTTCATGCGGGAAAAAGAATTGGCGGCTTGGCTTTCGGGGTATCGTGGGCGGCCGCTTCGGTTGATGGAGGTGTGCGGGACGCATACGTCCGCTTTGTATCGGACGGGGATTCGGCAGCTTTTACCCCCTTCTGTCACGCTTCTTTCGGGGCCGGGGTGTCCGGTGTGCGTGACGCCGACTTCGTATATCAATCGGCTGGTGGCGTACGCTCTGAAACCGGGACATCGGGTGCTGGCTTTCGGCGATTTAATGGCGGTGCCGGGAAGCGAGATGTCGCCGGCGGGGGCGGTGGCACAAGGCGGCGCGGCGGATTTTTTGTACAATCCGGAAGACGCGCTTTCGATGGCCAAAGCCGCGCCGGACACCTGTTTCATTTTGGCGGCGGTCGGATTTGAGACGACGGCGCCGGTGTGGGCGAATTTGGTGCGGCGCGTACACGAGGAGAGGATAGGAAACGTCCGTTTTCTCACGGCGCTCAAAACGATGCCGGGCGCGATGGGAATGCTCGCGACTGAGCGGCGGATCGACGGTTTCCTCTGTCCGGGGCATGTCGCGGTGGTGACGGGAGCGGCGCCGTTCCGCCAAATGGCCGCAGAGTACGGCGCGACGATGGTAATCGGCGGTTTTTCGGCGCCCGAACTGCTCAGGGCGATGGCGCGGCTGGTGCTGGAAGCATCCGCTTCGCGCGCGGGGCTTTGGAATGAGTATCCGTCTGTCGTGCGGGAGGAAGGAAACGAGCGGGCGAAAGCGCTTTTGGCGGACTGTTTCACGCCGGGCGATGCGGTGTGGCGCGGATTGGGAAATATCGCCGGTTCGGGGCTGTATTTGGCGGAAAAATACGCGTATTTGGATGCGGGAAGCCGCGGGCTGACGGAAGATAAAATGCCGCCGGGCTGCCGCTGCGCCGAAGTTTTGACGGGACGAATCACGCCGACGGAATGCCCGTGTTTCGGTCGCCTATGCACGCCGGAGCACCCCGTCGGCGCTTGCATGGTCAGCAGTGAAGGGGCGTGTTGTGTGCGGTATAGGGAAGGGGAGTCAGTGAGCAGTTAGCAGTTAGCAGTTAGTAGTTAGCAGTTAGCAGTTAGTAGTTAGCAGTGAGCAGTTAGCAGTGAGCAGTTAGCAGTGCAGGTACGCGCTCCGCGCAATTTTAAAAATGCGGCCGAAGGCCGCTACATGTTAGCCCTCTTTTGAAGGCGACCTTCCTGTGGACGGTCGCCGGTGCCCCGCAGGGGTGGGTGATGGGCACTGTATGTGAGAAAATAGGTACAGAAGACGTAGCCAAGCGACGCGCAAGGAGGCCCGCCTGTTTGAAATTTTCCGATGGCGGGCCCTGAAGGCCCGTCAGGTGGAGGGGTGCTCGGATGCGTCTCGCAGCCTTGCGTGGGCAGTACCGAATGTGAGAGAAAGTTTCGCGTCCTCGGCGACGTAAGCATTGGCAAGGCTGAGCATCCGAGCACCCCGGAACACAGGAAAATTTCAATCTGGCGGCGTCTTCTTTCTCTTGTTTCGTTCTCTTTCTTCCACGAGGAAGAAAGAGAATGAAAAACGACAGGAGTTCTGCGGGGAAGCACCCCGCGTGATTTTATATAAGATGCTATGAAAATGCTTTTTTACAGCCCCAATCTATCTTCCGCCCCTACGGGGCACCTTCCTTCAAAGGAAGGCTAGCAGGTACGCGCTTCGCGCAATTTTAAAAATGCGGCCGAAGGCCGCTACATGAATATCTGAAATCCCATCATCTCACAATGACCCAATACCGGAGAACAAAAAAGGAGAAAAGAACAAATGACAATCGAATTGCGCCATGGGAGCGGCGGGGAAGAGACGGGGCGGCTCGTTTCCTCCCTCTTTGCCAAAGAATTTTCCAATCCCATCTTGGACCGGATGGAAGACGCGGCGGTGCTGGCGCCCATTTCCGGCGTGCCCGTCATGACGACGGACAGCTTCGTCGTGGAGCCGCTCTTTTTCCCCGGCGGCGACATCGGGCGCCTTGCCGTCTGCGGGACGGTGAACGACTTGGCCGCCATGGGAGCGCGGCCGCTGTACCTCTCGGCGGGATTCATTTTGGAAACGGGACTTCCCACGGAAACGCTTTCCCGCGTCGTCCGGTCGATGGCGGAAACGGCGCGGGAGGCCGGCGTTTCCATCGTCTGCGGCGATACGAAAGTCATCTCCGGCGCGGGCGGACTCTACATCAATACGGCCGGCATCGGCGTCCGGGCGGCGGATGTGGACATTTCGGCCGCGCGGATTTTGCCCGGCGACGCGCTTCTCGTCACGGGGACGCTCGGCGATCACCACGCGACGATTCTGACGGAGCGGCTGGGCGTCGCGTCGACGGTCCGAAGCGATGCCGCGCCGCTTTGGCATCTTGTGGACGCACTTCTGGAGGCGGGCGTTTCCCTTCATACCGTGCGCGACATCACGCGCGGCGGATTGGCGACAGTGGCCAATGAACTCGCGGAATCCTCCGCCGTCTCGCTCGTTTTTGCGGAAGATGCGATTCCCGTGCGCGAAGACGTGCGCGGCCTGTGCGGCATTCTGGGCTTGGATCCTTTGACAATGGGAAATGAAGGAAAATTTTTGATCGCACTGCCGGAGAAGGAGGCCGCGCGCGCGCTTTCTGTTTTGCGCGATTTGAAATACGGAGAGGAAACGACCCTTTGCGGGCACGCGGAAGAAGGAAGCGGCGTGCATTTGGAAACGGCATTCGGGAGCCGGAGACGAATCTTGCCACTGCGGGGAGAAGGCCTGCCGCGGATTTGCTGAGAGATAAAATGCAAAATATCGAGATAGCAGACGTCAGATAATCGGACGTCTTTTTTTCTGGGCTTTACGCTTCGAGTTTTTTGCTCGCCGTTTATATCCCTTATAAAAAAGTTTAATAAGGGAAAGTGAAGAAAAACACAAAAAACCTCTTGACAAATCGCAGGGGGGGGGTGATAAAATGCTACAAAGATGGCGAAGCGAAAGTTTTGCAATGATTTTGTTTCGCTGATTCTTCTTGATACTATGTTTTTGACATTGGAGGAAAAGAACATGAAAAGACAACAGAAAATGGGCGTATTGTCGGCTTTGGTCATTTTGGCCATGAGCTCTTTTGGCGTGTCGCAAATGGCGCAGGCGGCGGATTATGCCGCAGGCAGCACGATTACAGTTGACACTGATGCGGCGAGCGGGGAGCAAGCCTTTGTCATTGGGATTGGGAGTGAAGCGAAAGCAGATAATGCCACGGCAATTGGCGTAAACAATTCGGCAACCGGTGTTTATTCGTCGGCAGTCGGGGGTTCTAATACAGCGAGCGGTAAGTATGATGTTGCATTGGGTTTCTATAATGAGGCAAAAGGGACGATTGAAAGTGGCTCTTATAATTTAGCGATCGGCGGTGAAAACATAGCATCTGGCGAAGGGATGGCCAGTGCTATTGGGTATAGCAATGAAGCGAAGGGTGATACTTCCAGTGCTTTTGGGTATGACAATACGGCTAGCGGGTCTTTGTCTTCTGCCGTTGGTGCCAGCAACGAAGCAGAGGGGACTGGGTCGTCTGCTGTTGGTTATGATAATGCAGCAAAAGGAGATAAGTCTGCTGCTGTCGGAACATACAACGAGGCCAATGAGAAAGGTTCTAATGCATTGGGGTATTGGAATGTCGCCGATGGACAGTATTCAACAGCAATCGGGGCCAGAAATGAAACAAAGGGGTCGGGTTCGACCGGTGTGGGCTACAAGAATTTTGTATATGGAGCCAAGTCTGCCTCGTTTGGTTTCTTTAATAAAGTAGGCGTTGACGGTGACGAGTCTGGGGCCAATACATATGTCTTCGGTGCGTATAATGAAGTTACGGCAAACAATGCTCTTGTGATCGGGACAAGTGTCAAGGGTATGGTCGGAGACGGCGCGATTATCTTGGGAAAGAACATCACGGGGAATGTCGCGGCCAATTCCGTTGTGATTGGCGATGGTTCGACGTCGGAAGCGGAGAATACCGTTTCTGTCGGGACGACCGACGGTGAACGCAAGATTGTGCATGTGGCAGACGGCACAGAGACTACGGACGCGGCGACGTATGGGC
>CAVEFO010000004.1:4121-82483 GCA_963615055.1 Lachnospiraceae bacterium | reverse complement strand
TAGAAGTTAGGAATTAGCAGTGAGCAGTTATTAAAAGCGGAAGCGCTTCGCGCGAATTTTTTTAAAACATCATCGCCGCAGATGACAGAGAAACTACTAACTGCTCACTACTCACTGCTAACTTTTTACTCCCTTCACCTGACGGGCCTTCAGGACCCGCCATCGGAAAATTTCAAACAGGCGGGCCTCCTTGCGCGTCGCTTGGCTACTCACAAAAAATCGGAAACAGCGGCCCATAAATTATAAAAGGCCGCCATCAACAAGGGCCGCGCTTCGGGGCGCGGACCTTTGTGCCCGAAGTGATTGAGGAACATGGAGTAAGCGGGCAAACATAGCTTTTAACCGTGAGTCGTGCATGAGGATTTTGTTTGCCCATTGAGATGTGAGGCACGGTTAACGGTCAACGGAAAACGGACAACGGACACCGGTCAGCGGTGAGAGGATGGAATCGCTGTGGGATGACGGAAGGGTAGATTTGTCATGGGGTTGTGAGAGAAAATGCAGGAACATTCTTCACGCCCTTTTTTCTTGCAAAGGAGAATACCATGAAAAGTCTGGTGATTTATTCTTCGCGGACCGGAAATACGAAAGCCGTCGCTTCGCATATCGCCGCGGCGCTTTCGGACGCGACGCTTTGTGAGGCGGCGCAGGTGCCGGAAAATTTGGACGGTTTTAATTTGGTTTTCGCTGGTTTCTGGGCGTATCGGCGCGGCGCGGACCCGATGGCGGCGAAAGTGCTTGCGAATCTTCACGGGAAACGCGTCGCCGTCTTCGGTACGGCCGGTGCTTATCCGGACACGGAAGCCGGGCGAAAGTATCTCCAAAGTGCCGCGGCGCTGCTTCCGCAAGATGCCGCCTATCTCGGCGGTTTCCTTTGCCAGGGACGAGTGGCTTCGTTTCATCAATTTCTGGAAACGGGCGAGCGGGCTTCCGGCCACGAGATGTCCGAGGAGCGGCGCGCGCGTCTTCTGGAAGCCGAGAAGCATCCGAATGAGACGGATTTGGCAGCGGCCGCCGATTTCGCTTTGGCGATGGAAGCGAAAGGCTGACCGATGAGACGCTGGATCATGCACGTCGATATGGATGCTTTTTTTGCGTCCGTCGAACAGCGTGACCATCCCGAATGGCGTGGTCTTCCCGTCATTGTCGGCGGGCTTTCTTCGCGCGGTGTCGTCACGACGGCCTCCTATGAGGCCAGGCGTTTCGGCGTTCACTCCGCCATGCCGATTGCCCAAGCGCGTCGCCTTTGCCCGGACGGCATCTTCGTCCACGGCCGTTTCTCCCGATACCGCGAAGAGTCGGAGGCCATCCACGAAATCATGCTGCACTACGCGACCGAAATCGAGCCCATTTCCTTGGACGAAGCCTTTATGGACATCAGCGACATGGGCTTTTGTTACCAAAGTGTGAACGAGATTGGCCGCGCGATCAAAAAAGAAATTCGGGAGAAGACGGGCCTTGTCGCTTCCGCCGGGATTGCGCCGAATAAATTTCTGGCCAAAATGGCGAGTGATATGGAGAAACCGGACGGTCTTTGCATCATTCCCTACGGCTGCGAAAAAGAAATCTTGGCGCCGCTTCCCGTTCGCAGTCTTTGGGGCGTCGGCGGCGCGACGGAGAAACGCCTCCTCGCGCACGGCTTGCATAAAATCGGTGATATCCAAAGGCTTGGTCGCGAAGCGATGGAGCAGTATTTCGGCGCGCGCCTTGGCGGCGAACTCTATGATCTGTCCGTCGGCATTGACCATCGCCCCGTTAAAGCACCGGGCGATCCCAAATCCATTGGCGAAGAAGAAACATATGAAACGGATTTGATCGACATCGCGGAAGTCAGACGAAACATCGCCCGCCAAAGTGATCTCGTCGCACAAAGGCTCCGCAAAAAAGGTCTCGCCGCCCGCACCGTTTCCCTCAAAATCCGCTTTGCCGACTTTGCGACTGTGACCCGCTCGAAAACAAGAACGGCTGCGACATCCTTGGCTGAAGAAATCGAAGAAACGGCGCTCGAACTTTTGCAAAAAATCCCCATCAAGCAAGGCGTCCGCCTGACCGGCGTCACGGCCTCCGGTCTCGCCAAAGAGATGGAGACTCCGTCGCTTTTTCCCGGAAAACACGAAAAACTCCAAGACGTCACGCGCGTCATGGACGAGATTCGAAAGAAATTCGGGAAGGAAGCGATACAGAAGGGGATGTAGGAGACGGGGCGCGCGTGCTTTGAGAAGGTATGATAGAGAAAACCCATGCGGAAATTTTAGCATGGGTTTTATTGTGTGAATTAAGGTTCTGAAGATATGTTTTCTCGTAGTTTAATCCTATGGGACGAGAATGCGAAATGCCGCGAAGCGACATCTTTTACGTCCCACGTCTCGCTCTCCCGGTGCCGCCAAAACGAATGTATCAACATTTGTACATAAAAAGAAACGCGTCCACAAGGACGCGTTTCTTTTTTTGCGAAAAAATGATTTTATTTATCGGGGGGGGGTGCGGATACTTTTATCGTGAGCGAATTGATGTACTCGCCGGGATCGTCCACCGCCCAGTAGCTCACGATGGGGAAGAGGAAGACGTCGCCGGCCGGCACGAGAGAATTGCGTCTCATGAAAGAGTTTAATTCTTCGTAGGCGTCGCGGCACCGGAAGAAATATGATCCTTTGAGGAGAATGGAGCAGTAGAGCCCTTCCTCGCGGATAAAATTGGCGGTGTCTCTTGTTTCCGCTTTCGTGACGACCGCCGATGCATGACGAAATCGCTGCGCGAAGAAATCGTCTTTCGCAATGACCCAGCCGGTCGGGCGATCCTTGCAATACGAATCGGCAAAGGCATCGCGTACATGTTTGGCCCGCACGGCGATGGCAGCGAACCCGCCGCGTTTTTCCGGTGGAATGGGCGTCACGTACATCGCACATTCCGGGAAATTTTGGAGCAGCACGCGATCCAGCGGAAGCGAATGGACGCGCGTAATCCGTGACCGGTATTTTTCAATCGCGTGAATGACCGCTTCCATTTCCGTGATGGTCTTTCGGCAATCGCTTTCTTTTTCATCGAGCAGCGCCAGTAAACCTTCTTTCGAGCGATGTTCCAGAAATTTTTTGATAGCGGGGACGGAAATATCGAGCCGTCGTAAAAAGAGAATAATCTCCAGCGTGAGATACTGCGACATCGAATAGTAGCGATATCCGTTCTCGGCCACAAACTCCGGCACCAAAAGTCCCATTTTGTCGTAGTAAAACATCGTCTGCTTCGGCAAATCAAAGAGCTTGGCAAGCTCTCCCGACGTGTAATATTCTTTCGGTTTCATAGGCACCTGAAAAGGAACGGAAATAAGAGTCCGACTCTCGTATGGACGAGGGGGAAGGAAATGGGAAACAAATGGAAATGCGTAGGAAAGCAAATCTTCATATCCTAAATTCAAATACATTATAACATACTTTATTCCCCAATCATCATTTTTGCTCGAAAACGAAAAAATATTTTTGAAGATTATTTTAATGTTTTGGCGTTTTTCGATACTTGACTGTATGAAAATCATAGGGTTTATGATTCGCGATAGCAAGTGTTCGATACATGGATAGATATTAATTTTGAAGGGAGACGAAAGATTTGTTCCGAAAAAAGGAAAAGACAGGGAAAGCGAGATTGCGGCGCAGCCGAATGTTGCTGGCGCTGGGGATGGCGGGACTGACGCTTCCGGTGGTCGCTTTGGCAGAAGACAATGCAGCGCAGGAGATAGAGTATGAGCTCGATCCCGTCATTGTCACGGCGAGCCGCATTCCGGAGAAGCTTATCGATACGAAGGCGGACGTCAGTGTCGTCAGTCGCAAGCAGATCGAAGCGCAGCATATGCAGACGGTGGAGGAAGCACTCCGTACCGTACCGGGGACGCAGTTTTTGAATTACGGAGCCAATGGAATCAATGCGAATCTGTCCGGGATTCGCATTAACGGCAGCAAAGATGTCGTCATTCTGGTTGATGGCGTGCGCATGACCGATTTTCAAGGGGCAAACAATTCCGGCTATATGTATGCCTCTATTTTGAATCAGATGGACAATATCGAACGCGTCGAAGTCCTGCGCGGTAGTGCGGGCGTCGTGTACGGCAGCGGTGCGAGAGGCGGCGTTATCAATATCATCACGCGCAAAGCCGATCGCACGAAGCAGACCATTGACATGTCCATCGGATCGGGCGGGCGTCGTACCTATCGTCTTCATTCCATGGGGCGCTTCGGGCCAATCGGTTACAGTGTCTATTACAACCAGAACAATTCGCGCGACACGAAAGACGGAGCCGGGAAGACCTGGCCGGGTCGGAATACGACTTGGAGCAGCGGCTTCAAGATTAGCTATGATTGGGATAAAAACCACGACACGTCCATTTCTTATGATAAGACGTTTTCGCGCTTCAGCGGACAGGATTTCATTTACGAAAACCTCTATCAGGGAGATTATGAATCCCAAAATCTCACGCTACGTGACCGCTGGCAATTTCATGAACGATGGACGAATGAATTTTCTTATCGCCATTCTGATTTGGTCACGCATTTTCATCAGGGGTCCTATGCCGGGAAATCGGATGAAGATGCCGGGATAGACAGTACATACTATTTCTTTTCGGAACAATTGCATTTCTCGGATTCGTCCAATGAACTTGTCTTCGGCGTAGATTACAGCAAAGGGATTAATCATTTGCCTCGACCCGCAGGTTTTGATAAAGAGGGAAATCCAATCTCGGTCAAAGGTCATTTCCAGGAAAATTACTCCTTCTTTATTCAGAATGACTGGAAATTTTTGCCCGGTTGGACTTTGAATTACGGGCTCCGTCATGACCGGCCGGAGTCGGATGCGTATTCGGCCGAAATCAAAAATCACACATCCAAAAGCTGGAAACTCAGCGTGGATTTGACGGATAAAGACACGCTTTACGGCGGACGGAGCGATTTTTATATTCTGCCCGGAATCGACGAAATTTACGCCTCTTGGAAATCCAGTGATGGCGTTGAGACGGATCACGGAAACAGAGAATTGCTCCCGGCGGAAGGCTGGACGGAAACGATTGGGTATACCCATAAATTCAGCGACGCCTCCGCTTTGACGTTTAACTGGTTTAAGACAAAGTCCACGAGAAGCATCGGCTGGTCTGACACCGAAGATCGCTATGTCAATTATGAAAACGGCATTGCTCGCGGTTGGAATCTCCAATTCGTTTCCCGGATTGGGAAACATTGGAATCTCAATGTCGGCTGGGCGCATCTCTACCAGAATGTGCCGGGCGACAATTTCTCCAAGGGCTATTACCCGAAAGATAAGCTCACATTTGACGTTGTGTACACGAAGGACAAATGGCAGGTCGGTCTGGACGGTTTCTATTTTATTCGCAGGGAGAATCCGGCCTATGCGGCTTATAAAGGATGGCCGGACGACAAATACGGCGTCTATAATCTCTCCGTCAATTATTCGCCAAACAAAGAATTGACCGTATATACAAAGATAGACAATATCTTTGATACGCTCTGGGCCGAGCATACCGATGTCATTTGGCACGGGAAACCGGGATCCTGGTACTCTATGCCAGGTCGCATTATCAGTGTGGGAGCCAGATGGAGCTTCTAATTAAAAAGGAGGAAACAGTACGATGAAATTGTCAAAAGGAAAACTGTTGGCAGCGGCGGTGGTCGCATTTCTGGGTGGCGCGACGGGAGCTCAGGCCACTTCGTATTCCACTACGCAGTTGATCAATGGGGATGCGGCCTATGACAGCGATACGTCAATCAATGTCAATGGAGGGGACGAAGCTGCCGGATTCCGTGTCGATCAAGACGGAGTCAGCGCGACCGTGACAATCGGAAATGACGGAAAAGGAACCGCCCACATTCGCACTAAAACGAGTGGTAGCGAAAACTCCATCGCCAGTGGTATTTGGACAAATCCGAATACGCATCTGACCGTAAATGGGAATGTGGATATTTCGTCCGTTTACGGCGGCAGCTGCTTTGCGAATGGGATTGCCATCAATAACATGGGATCGGGTGAAGGGGCGTATTCCACGATTACCATTAACGGAAATGTCAATATCGGGGATGCGTCCAAACAATCGTCTTTGACGGATAGCAGCACGGATGAGAATTGGGGCGTCAATGCGAAAGAAATGCACGGTGGCTACGGGCCGGATGGGCATGTGTCGGGGGCGGCCGATTCCTATACCGGCGCGCGTTGGTCGCCGACCGGAATCAGTATTACCGCTAATGGAAAAGGCAGCACGATTAATATCAATGGGAGTCTTTATATCGCGATGCGGGGCACGGCGCTCAAAACGGATCCTTATTATCAGGCGTCCGGGAAAAGCAGCTATGATACCGCAATCATCAATGCCAATGGCGGCGATGTGACGATCTACACCCCGGAAAGCACGACAGAGAGTTATCTGGCGGCCGCTTCCTACGGCGGCACCATCAATATTAACATGGATAGTGTCAAAGCGGCCGGCGCGGGACATAAAGTGACCATACAGGGCAATGTTTTGGCGATGAAAGATTACAACAATATGGGGCAACCGTATTATTTTCAAGACGGCCGTGTCAATTTGGCACTGGATACCGCCGACTCGACTTGGACCGGTGTCGTGGACAACAGCGGCAAAAACCAAGCCGGCGAAGTCAATCTCTGGCTCCAAAACGGTGCGTCATGGATTCATCGTTCCCTGTCCAAAACCAATGCGATTCAGGCACAAAACTTGCCGTCCCCCAGCAGCCAAAATCATTACGGGGTGTATGACGGTGTGACCCATCTGACGACGCTGCATGGCGGCGCGGATGAGAGCAGCGCCGGGAATCTCTTCCCCACCGCGACGACCCCGATTCAGATTGCCAATTACAGCGGCTATACAAATGTGTACTATGCCCATACAGGAAACGGGGAATCCGCTTCGGATTATACAGCCGGTGATATCACAATCGGGAGCGCGGCAGCGGATTCCTTCATTTCCCTCATCACCGATAATTCCGGCGTGACGATGACGAATGAGGACAATGTCGCTCGCGTCCTGCAAGCGCTCGCCGGAAAACTGACTTACACGGCGTATACCGGCGGGGAACGGAATCTTTCCGGGACTGTCAAAATTGCAGACGGGCTCACAGCCAGCTCCTCGGCGCTTAAAATCGGCAATCTCTCCTTTACCGATACGGGAAAAGGAAACTATATCAAAGGCGACGATCCGGGGCAGACCGTCACAGAATTTTCGACGCCCATCACCGGGGTCAAAGCCAATGATACCGCGTACGTAAAGGGGGGCGTGCTCTCGGACGAAGGTGAGCACTATGTCTTCACGAAAGATTCCACCATTAATAATGTCATAGACAGCACGACGGCAGCAAAAACTGCAGCCATCAATATAGCCAAAGACGTGGGGCACGCTGTCGATGTCAATGCCGCCGGAAAAACGCTGACCATCAATGCAACTTCAACAGGAAATAAAGAATGTCAGTACGCCATCGCGGCAAACAGCTTTGAAGGCACGACGATTACGGCGGATAAACTTGTCATCAATGCCGTCAGTGACAATGGTCGCATCGAAGGATTCAATGTTGGTGATCAGAAGGAGAAAAATGCGGACAATCCGTATAAACTCACCGTCAATGGTGATATCGATTTGAATGTCCAGGGCATCGGTTACACGCTGGGGCTTTACGCCGCCGGTAATTCCGAAGTCACATTCAACGGGAATGTCACCGCCATGGGACGCGACGGCTATGATTGGGGGCTGTACGCCAAGAACGGCGCCTGGGGTTATTACGGCTGCTCCCTGATTTACAGCGGCAACAATTACACCCTGCAAATGGGGCCGAAAGTCACCATCAACGGCGATGTGAATGCCAAAATCGACGGGAACGGACTTTTTGCGAACGGGGGTCATGCCAAACTGACCATCAACGGCGGCGGCTACATCGAAATCAATAAGGACAATACGCACAAATATTACGCGTTGTTGGCAGAATGTGCGACGACCAGCCTCAATGTCAATTTGGATGAAAACTATATTGCTACCTCCGCCAGAAATAATGATTTGGTACTGAAAGGAAACGTGACCGCATCGACCGGTGCCGTTAATGCCGTTGAACCGGAACTTTATACCTATGTGAATTTGGGACTTGCTACAAAAGACTCTGCCTGGACAGGCGTTGCCTACAATAAATTCGGCGATGCCGGAAAGATATCCGGGAGCAAGACTTTCTACGGTTCCATCAACGTCTGGCTCCAAAACGGCGCGACGTGGAACAACGAAGAATGGGGCGCGGTGGAAACCAGTGCTTGGGGTGCTGAAAAGTGGGCCGGCAGCCATCTGGACAAACTCGTCGGCGGCACGAGTGAAGACGCAGCCGGAAATATTTTCCAAAATGACAAGAACCCGATCACGATCGACAACATCAGCGGCTATACGAATGTGTACTATGCCCATACCGGAAACGGCGAAGTGTCGGCGGATTACGCAAATGGCGATCTGATTATTCGCAAAGCGGCGGAGGGATCGCAGGTGACACTGGTCACGGACAGCACCGGCGTCAAATTGGATGACGATGACTCAGTAGACAATGTACTGAATGCATTGGCCGGGAAATTGTATTATAAAGCATCTGTGGATGGTGAAACGAATCTCATCGGGCAAGTCAAAATTGCCGATGGGCTCACGGCTTCCTCAAAAGCAAAATGGCTCGGGCAGGTGTTGTATACAGACGGGACGGGACAAGCGTACTTGGATATCGAAAGCGTCCAGCCGCCGGAACAGACGAGAGATTCTTTCACAGAAGCCATCACGGGGGATAAATCGACGGATAAACGCTACACCCGGAGTGGCGTCCGGAAAGCAGACGGCACCTACGTCTTTACGAAAGACAGCACGACGATTACGACCGAAGGTCATGAAATCGTGATTAATAAAGGCTGGGGCGGTACAACAACTTCTGGGAATGCCGCTATCTCCGGCGCCGACGTCGATCACAAGGTGACCATTGACCTCAAGGGACACGACCTCACGGTGGATACCGCGTCGAGCAAGACGACGACCGGAATCTCGGCAATCGGGACCGGCATCGTCGATATCAATAATGCCGGTAATATGTCCATTACGGCAGAAAGTAGCGGAAACTTCATGCAGGTGGCGGCCCTCTTTGCCAATCTCGGCGGCACCATTAACATTCACAATGCCGGAAAACTTTTGACACTTCGCGCCACCGGGAAGACGCCGGGCTATGTCGCTGTGATCAAGACCATGAACGGCGTCTCGGACGGAATGTCCTCCATCACCGTTGATGGGCTGGTGGACGTTTTGGCCGATAATGGCGCGACGCCAGGTGCCAATGAAGCACTGAGCGCCGTGGCTTCCAAGATCGAAGTCGGCGGCGGCACAATCAAAGCTATCAACGGAGCTCAGTATGCCATTCGTGCGTACGGGGAATTCAATTCTCAAAATCGCGCCACGGTGAACGTGAATGTCGCGAAGGATACGGAAGGAAATATCACCGGTGCCGGGACGAACAAAGTCGAGATGGAAGGTGATATTTGCCTCGGTGGCAGCATGGACAGCGGTGCAAATGCGGACGTCAGCGTCGGTCTCAATACGGCAGATTCCTCGTGGAACGGAAATATCCTTAAATGGAACGGCCAAAGTAATTTAGGAACAGTTAACCTGTACATGGGGAACAATGCAACATGGACAGGTAACAACAACACGGCGGGCAGTACGGTCAATGCCAAGCTTGACAATGCGACTTGGACCGGCTACAGCACGGGCACAGCGATGAATCTGTCCCTTGCAAACGGCGCGACATGGAATGTGACGGATGGCGGCAACCAAACGGCGTCTCAGCTCGCCTCTTTGACCGGTGCGAACGGAAATGTTTTTATGGCAGCCGGTGCCGGTGATCTCACAATTTCCAATTTTAGCGGTTATGCGAATGTTTACTATGCGCATGAAGGAAATGGCGAAGAGGAGAAGGATTATACCGCCGGCGATACCATTATCGAAAAGGCGGAGACCGGAGCCAATATTTCCCTTATCACGGACAATACAGGCATTTCTATGGACAATGACGAAAATATCGCCAAGGTGCTGAATGCATTGGCCGGAAAGCTCTACTACAATGCGTATATGAGTGGGGAAACGAATCTTTCCGGGCAGGTGAAGATTGCCGATGGTCTCACGGCGTCTTCGAAAGCGCAGGTTTTGGGAAATATCCTCTTTGATACGACGACGGGGAAAGGCTATCTGGATGCCGATACGATACGGACACCGGAGCAATCGGTGGATACGTTCTCACAAGTCATCACGGGTGATGCGAAAGCCGATAAGATTTACACCCGCTACGGCGTGCGCCAGACGACAAATGGGAACTATGTCTTCACGATGAATCCCAGCAAAGTCACGATATCGGATGAGCAGGCTACGGTTTCTGCCGAGAAAAATGATATCGTCATTTTGGCGCCGGACGCGGCACTTACGCTGGAGAATACGGAAGAAGGCGGTATGGGCATCTATGCGGCTGAAGGCAAAAGCGTCTCGGTGACGGGTACGGATACGACGGTGAGCGCGGAAAAGGCGATTGTCGCTGTGAATGATGCGACGGTCACTCTGAAGGGCGATACGACTATCACGGCAAAAGATACGGCGATTTCTTCCGGCGCGGGCGCCAAAGTCACGGTCTCCGGCGGCAAAGCTGCGATTACGGGGGCATTCGATGCGGATGGCGGCTCGATGGAAATCGGGGACGAAAAAGGCATAGCAGCCAAGAGCGATATTTCCGTTTCCAATGGCGGGGATATAACGGTCAATGTCATCGGAAGCAATTCCACACTGGAAGGCGGCTACAAAGTCGAGAAAGGCAAGCTGACGGTCAATGTCAAAAAAGGCGGGCTCTGGACGCTCAAGAATGCTCCGAAAGAGACTTCAGTCGTGGCGCGTTCGCTTCGTGCGGCAGCGACGACAGGGACGCTGGATGTGAATGGCGGAGCGTCCGAATCCGAGGCCGGCAATATCACGATGGAAGCGACGGAAGATCAGACGATTTCCAATTACAGAGGTTATCTCAATGTGTATTACGCGCATACCGGAAACGGGGAAGAGGCGGCCAATTACACCGCCGGCAATCTCATTATCACCAATGCGGCGGCTGATTCCCATATTTCCCTCATTACGGACAATACCGGTGTCACGTATGAAGAAGAAAATGTGGCGAAAGTCCTCAATGCGCTCGCCGGAAAGCTTTATTACAGCGCGTATGTGAATGGCGCGACGAATCTTATCGGGAAAGTCAAGCTGGCAGACGGATTGACTGCAAGCTCAAAATCGTTGCAGATCGGGGATATCGAATTCCAGAAAGATAAAGAAGGTCAGGGCAAGTATAAAGAAGGATCCATGACCCCCGGATTTGGCGGGATGTCTTCCGGCGATTACGAGACATATGTCATGAAGGGCGTCCGCAGTGCTGCGACGACGATGTTCCACGCGTGGCGCGACAATATGCAGGATACGTATCGCGCGGCCGATCTCGTCGATGAAGACGGCATCTTTGCCAAAGTTCTGGGCGGCAAGACGGAATCGGATGTCAAAGGAGTCAATGAGACGAATACATACAAAGGCGTCCAAGTCGGCTATGACAAAGTCACACAGAATGGCTGGCATGCCGGTGTCGCCTTTGATTATCGTGACGGCGACAGCGATTATCTCTTGGGCGGCAAGGGTGATGATAAGCTCTACAGCTTTGGTGTCTACGGCGTCAAGAGCCTCGCGGATAATCGTTATTTCCGCGTCGCCGCCAAAGTCGGTCGCGTGGTGAATAAGTATGATGTCTACAACGAGACGCGCACGACGTCTCTCCACGGTGATTACGGTGTGGCAGCCTTTGGTATCACGGCTGAATACGGGAAAACTTTCGCGACGGAGAGTTCTTACCTCACGCCTAAAGTGCAATTCACCTGGGCGCGTGTAGGCGGCAAAGATTACACGGCAACGACGGCGAAAAATGATACCTTGGATGTATTCCAGGATGCGTATCAGTCCTTTGTCGGCCGTGTCGGTGTGGAAGCCGGCCTGAAAAAGCAGAAAGGCCATTTCTACGGCGGGCTCTATCTTGCGCATGAATTCGGCGGCGATGTCAACAGCCGCTACTACGCAAAAGACGGCGGCTGGAAATCCACCGCGTTTGACGGAAACGACAGCTGGGTCGAGCTTGTTCTCGGCGGAAGCTACAATGCCGGCTCTCGTGCACAGATCTACGCTGATTTCGCCAGAGATTTCGGCGGCGACTTCGAGCATCAATGGAAACTGGACGCCGGTGTCCGCTTCTCCTTCTGATTCGAAAGTATTACAGGCAACAAAAAACGGAAACCTCAGAAATGGGGTTTCCGTTTTTGATTGGAATTTGGAGGCGTGTGACGGGCTTAGGGATTTATTCTCCTGTCGTCTATTTCTTGTGACCGTGGCGGTCGCCGAAACGGGACCATACGGTTCACCGGGACACGGACGACGGACAACGGCAGTCATCACGATGATGGCAGCCCATTCAAGCTTTATCAAGCCTATCAAGCCGTTTCCTTATTTGCTTTCAAAAAATGCCTTATACGCTTTCCATGTCTCATAGGCGTCGGCCTTGGAGAGGAGGTCGTAGGGGGCGTGCATGGAGAGCATGCCGGTGCCGCAATCGACGACTTCGGCGCCCCAGTTGGCCATCATGAAGGCAATCGTGCCGCCGCCGCCTTGATCGACTTTGCCGAGTTCGCCGATTTGCCAGGCGACGTCCGCTTCATTCAGAATGGTGCGGACTTTTTGTAGGAATTCGGCGTTTGCGTCGTTGCTGCCGCTCTTGCCGCGCGCGCCGGTGTATTTTGTCAGGACGATACCGTAGCCCAGAAGGGAGGAGTTGTCTTTTTCGCTGACTTCGGGGTAGAGGGGATCGAGGACGCTATTCACGTCGGCGGAGAGCATTTCGCTGTTTTCCATCGTTTCATAGAAATCGAGGAGGCTGCCCGCGCCTTGGAGGGTGAGGAGTTTCATGACGAATTTTACGAAATACGATGATTCCATGCCGGTATTGCCGTAGGAGCCGATTTCTTCTTTATCGGTCAAGAGCGCGGCTTGCGTCTTTTCCCCGGGCGCGGCGTCGAAAATGGCTTGCATATTGGCGTAGGAGCAGACGCGGTCGTCTTGGCCGTAGCTGGCGATGAGGGAACGGTCGAGGCCGACGTCGCGGCTCTTCGTCGCGGGGACGAGTTCGAGCTCGGCAGCGGCGAAATCTTCTTCGCAGATGCCGTATTTGTCTTGAAGGAGGCGCATGATGGCTTCTTTCGGTTTTTCTCCGTCTTCGGCGTGCGTGCCGAGGATGGCTTGGAGCTGCTCGCCTGTGACGCCGTCGGCAAGCGTTTTTTTCATTTGGTCTTGCGCCATGTGAATCAGAAGGTCGCTGATGTAGAAAATGGGATCGTCTTCGGCAAGGCCGATGGAAATATCAATTTTCTTTCCGTCTTTTGTGAAAACGACGCCGCAAAGGGCGAGCGGCACGCAGGTCCACTGGTATTTCTTAATGCCGCCGTAATAGTGGGTGCGCAGATAGACGATGCCGTCTTTTTCGGCGACGGGATTCGCTTTGAGGTCGAGGCGCGGCGCGTCGATGTGGGAGCCGACGATTTTAATGCCTTCGTGTACGGGCTCTTTCCCGATGACGGCCAAAATAACGGATTTCCCTTTTTGGTTCCAATAGACTTTGTCGCCGGGCGCGAGTTTGTCCATGGAATAAATCGGACGGAAACCGTGGGCTTCGGCGCGCCGGATGATTTCCTCGGCGGCGAGGCGCTCGGTACGCGCGATGTCCAAAAATTTCTTGTAGCTTTCGCAATACTCCGTGACGGCGCGGCGTTCGTCTTCGCCGAGGCGCTGCCAGACACTTTTTTCTCTGCTGTATGTTTGCATGGTAGTTCCTCCTTTGAAATGATGTCTCATTATATCACATTCGGTGCGGCTGTCGTGTTATAATACGAATGAAAATATTTTTGAATAAGGAGTCTTGTCATGGCATCGAAAATGCGCACATTTTTATTTTTAGCCGCGATGGGTGCGGTGGGCTACAGCATGTATTACGATGGGATCGGCTTCGGAAACGTGGCGGTCGGCATTTTGGTGATGGTTTGTTTCATTCTGAATCTTCGGGCGCGCGGGAAACAGGCGCGGGAGGAAGCCAAGGCGGAAGCGGCACGCGAGGCGAAAATCGCGGAAAGAGAAGCGAGAAAAGCGCGGCGTGTGAGTCGGCATGGGACGCCGAAGAAAAAGGAGAAATGAATTTTAGCTCGGCTTTTTTCGTCAGGTGCAAGATAGCCGTTTTCCGTTTTCCGTTGACCGTTTACCGTGTGTCACATAGAGGTTAAGACGTCAGATAATCTGATGTCAGATGGTGTGCTCGGCTTTTTCGTCGGGCGCAAGATAGTTGTTAGTCGCTAGCTGTTGGCCGTTAGGGAAAGCGGAACGCGCTTCGCGCATTTAAAAAATGCGGCCCAAAGGCCGCCACTGCTTTTATCTAATGACTAACAGCCAACAGCTAATAGCCAACAGCTAATAGCCAATAACTATCTTGCGAATGGCGATGAAAACATTTCTGCAACAAAATGCGGTTCCGATATTGGAAAAATTAACATCGACAGCGTTTCCATACTTCCGGTAGATATTTCCGATGACTTTTTGTTCGTTATTTTTCTCGATAGTCAGATTTCTCAATATTGTTAGGTATTAAGAAATTTTCCCGTGATGGATTGCGCAGCATGAGAAAAATTTAATGATAAAAAAATAAAGAGATGTCCTGTAGTCCAGTAATTTTTTCCGACATGAGCGGGAAAGGAGAGAGATTGCTATGAAGAAACTTGTGGGAAGGAACGGAAAGAGATGCTTATCTGCTTTGGTGGCTTTGGCTTTGATGGCCGGAGGCGTGGCTGAGGCGCGGGATCATCAGGAGGTTTTTAGCGATGGCGGATACAAGGTTTTTGATATTATCTATTTTGATGCTGACGATAAGGGGAACTGGGTAGAAGACATATGGAAGAAAATGATTTCTGATGAAAAATGTCAAACATTCAACTACCATTTTAGTGATGATATCAAATCTTGGATGTATGAGGCAGGCAAACAATGGGCGGAGATACTGCGGCTGGGGGCCTCTAATATTAAGTCCCCGGGCCAGCTGATTGTGGGCACTGCAAATTTTATAAACGCATATTCGTATACGTCCAGCCCCACGAACAAGCTCGAAAATACATTTATAAATGCGGTACAAGGCCGTGTGAAATTGGATTATATAGATTTTTTAGACATAGCGGAGCTTGATAAGCATGAAGCCTCTGAATACACCGTTATTACTATTGGTCAGGGGGTGGGACTGGAGCTGGGGGACGGAAATTATGGTTGGAGCGGTAAAATCGTAGGACAACTGCATCAGAAGTATGGAACTGTTAATCTTGCTTCGACGATGTTTCATGAAATAGGACATTCTTTAGGTATAGGTTGTGATACAAGACAAGTAGCTGATACCAAGGAATGGTATGTTGGCTCTGATGCAGATAATTTATTGTCCTATACCGCCCACCTGCTTGATGAAAAAGGAAACAAGGCCGGGGCCGGTCAGTATATTGTGGATCCTACAAAGGTGAATGCTGAAGAACCGGAACAATATTTTCAGTTAACCAATTTGTTGGAGATTGCCGATAAGGAGGAGCAAAAAAAGGCATTTTCCGAAGGTAAAGGCCGGGCTTTTTTCAACGGTGCCAATGTAACGCAAGCTCTGGGTGGAAAAACATTTTGGGGAATTGACGGCATTCCGATAAATGGCTGGGAAACATCTGGCTGGGATGATAACGGACATGCTTTGTATAAACCGGAACTTTCTCATATAGAGCTGGAGCGCAGTCTTATGAGTCATCAGAATTACCGCAGCTATAACACCTTTATGGAGGCGGAGCTTGCGCTGCTGCAGGACATAGGATATACCATTGACCGTCAGAATTTTTATGGCAAGTCAATTTATGAGAGTGATTTAAATGGGGAAAAGGCTGTAAAAAATTCTCAGGGATTTTTTGCCCGGAATGAAGCCGGGACTGATTATATACCAGAAAAAGTCAATAAATCCACCATGGGGGTGGGTCTCCATGTGTATGGTTCTCGTAACGAAATAACACAGACCCGTGGTGATAACAAAGATATCAGTGCGGACCTTTTTGCCTGTGGAGCAGGGGCAGCCGGAATCCGTGTCGATGGTGTGGAAAATACGGTAACCCTTGCCGGGGACACTAAGATAGAGGCTGACGGACAGAATGGCACAGGTATACTTGTTGCATATGGCCGTGATCACGATATCCATGTAGAGGGAGATGTATTCGCCAGGGGAGACGGTGGCGATGCAATAAGGTTTGACTTTGGCTGTGGATTTTTGCCATCAGAATACAGAGGTTCTTATATACGCTATGGCGTAGCTTCAAACGCCACGGGAAACGGAATGGAATATATAACCTCATTGGATGACATGAGCCTGAAGTTTTCCAGGAATGTCCTACTAAACGTGGGAATGACGGACGGTTCTTTTTCAGATCCGGAGCATGGGGATCTGGGCAGCAAAATGGGCAGCCTCACTGTAAGCGGCTCCATGGAAGGGGAAAGCCACGCCATTTATATTGCCAATAATGCCTTTGTGGACAATATCAATATTGAAAAGGGAGCCAAGATCACCGGAGACATCACTTCCGACTGGAAGCATTTTGATGAGAATCTCTTTGGCGTGGCGTCGGCTGATCGGAAAAAGCTGAAAATTCAGTATGGGACAAAGGTTCATGATTACGATGAGTACTGCAGTGACCTTGTTACCGATCTCAATGTAAATGGTGATTTTAATTACAGCGGCAACATCACCGGAACCGACAACATGAAGCTGAAGGTCAATCAAGATGCCACCATGGTATACACCGGCAAGGCTGATGTGGTGAGTGTGCAAGTGGCCGAGGAGGCAGCGCTTTACGGCGGCAGCTACAAGGTCAATGAAATTACCAAATACGCTTCCTTTGAGCCCAAAGACGACGAGGCCGGCACATTTATCAACCACGGCACCATCGGACCTTTGGATGAAAATTCCCATATGGAGATTGAAGGAAATCTGAAATCCGATGGAACCCTCCTGGGACAAGCCGGGGGAGAAAAGGGGGCTATCCTGGTAACCGGCAAAGCAACCCTTGATACAGGCTCCAAGGTCAGCGCAGTCAGAGGCATCCATGGGGAACGTATCCGTATCTTGGAGACCGGTGGAGGTGTTACGGGAACAGAAAATGTTTCAGGCCTGTCGAGAGCTCTTCTGAACTACAGTGCCGCTCTCTCAAAGGATGGCAAATCCCTCGCCGCTATAGCTAAGGCCAAGAAATCCCTGGCAGGAGCAAGTGCGCAGCAGGCGAAGGATTATGAGAACATAAACAACAAGGCTTCTCATTATGTGGGAGTAGCCGGAGTGGACAATGAGTTGCGGTGTTTCTATGCCCTGGATACGGATGCCAAGGCATTGCAGGCTATCGATGAGATCGGTACGAATGATAAAGGAGATAGCACGGTAGCCATCGTATCCGCCCAAAGTTCCGGTCTGAATGGCAGAGTGCTTTCCTCCCGCCTGGCAACGGTCATGGGACAGACTCCGGCTATGAGACGCAGGGGCACTTCTTCGCCGGCAGATGACAGCACCGACAAAGCGGGTGCGCCGGTGAACCGGCCTCAGGAACCGGGCCACTCTATCTGGGCAAGGTTTGACAGAAACTGGGGCGATACGGCCGGCAGCTCCAACTATACCGGCAGTACCTATACCATGGGCGGCGACTGGCGCCATAGAGAGAACCAACGCAATGGCTGGTTTGTTTCTTATACCATGCGCAGCTATGGCCATAGCGATGGCAGTGAAAACCTACAGGATACCCGATTGGGTTACTACACCGGCATCACTAAGGGCGCAGACACCCTGCTGCTCTATGCAGACTTCGGCTATCTGGACGGAAGCCGCAGCCGAAGTGTATCGATTCCTACTTTAGGCACCTGCAACGTGGTGAAGGGGAACTATACCGGCTGGCTGGTAGAGCTGGGCGGAGAGTGGAAGCATGCCCTTCATGAACCGGGGACTACGACTTGGCAGGTAAGCCCTTACGGCGCCCTGCAGATGTCCTACATGAAACAGAACGGATATGAGGAAACAGGATCCATGAAGGCCTATGACGTCTCCGGAGGAGATAATTTCTACAGTGCATTGGAAGGTGGCGTAGAGTTTGGCCGCGATATGCCAAATGGCAGCCTGAATTTCCGTCTGGGACTGAATCAAGCTCTGTGCGGTACAAACTATGAAGCCCACGAAACCGGTTTCTCGGGACGAAGCTACACCAAATCCAGCCGCGTGGACAAGACTCATTTCATTACGTCCCTGGCAGTAGAAACAGAATTGGCACCAAATCGGCAGCTAAGCGCAGAGCTTGCCTACCAAAAAGGCGCCCATGACAAAGATTTCATGGTCAATGTGCAGCTAAAATGGTTGTGGTAGACGCCAGACGTCAGATGGATTGCTTGGCTTTTTCGTCAGGCGCGAGATAGTTGTTAGTTGCTGGCTGTCAGCCGTTAGAAAAAAGCGGAACGCGCTTCGCGCATTTAAAAAATGCGGCCTAAAGGCCGCCACTGCTTTTACCTAATGACTAACAGCCAACAGCTAATAGCCAATAACGATCTTGCGAATGGAGATGAAAGCATTTCTGCAACAAAAAGCGGCACCTTGGGAGGATTTCCTGAGGTGCCGTTTTTGATTGCGTTTCTTTACCGATGCGAGGGGAAGTGGACGCTTTCTTCTATGAGGGAGACGATGAGGGCGGCGGTGCCGATGAGGTCTTTTTGCGCCAGACATTCTTCGTTTGTGTGGAAATTTGTCATGCCGCAGCCGCAGAGGAGGGCCGGGAAGGCGCCTTGGTTGAACCAGTTTGCGTCACTGCCGCCGTTTGTTTTGGAGAGCGCGGGCTCGATTTGCTGCGCGGCGCAAGCTTTTTGGAAAAGACGAATCGCGGGAGACGTTTCTTCTACGCAGAAACCGCCGTAAACGGGTGTGGCCGTTACTTCGACTTGTCCGCCGGGGAAATGTTTCTTTGCGTCGCGGCATGCTTGGAGTATCTTCTCGACGACTTGTTTCACTTTGTCTTCGGATAGGCTTCTCGTTTCGGCGCGGACGGTGCAGGTGTCCGGCACGATGTTCGTCGCAAGGCCGCCCGCAATGGTGCCGACGTTGGCTGTCGTTTCTTCGTCGATGCGTCCGCTCGGCATGTGGGAAACGGCGTGCGCCGCCATTTGAATCGCGTTGATTCCCAGATCGGGGCAGACGCCGGCGTGGGCGGATTTCCCGTGAAATACGGCGCTGATTTCATAGGCGAAGGGTCCGGCGACGGAAGCGGTGCCGGGGGCGCCTCCCTGATCGAAGACGTAGCCGAAATCGATGCCTTCGGCATATTTCTTGTCGAAATGTTTCGAGCCGCCGAGGCCGTCTTCTTCGTGAATCGTGAAAATGACGGTGATTTTTCCGTGCGGCAGCATCATTTCTTTCATGACAGCGAGCGCTTCCAAAATGGCGGCGACGCCGGCTTTGTCATCGCCGCCCAGAATCGTATCGCCGGCGGAACGGTACACGCCGTCTTTCAGTACGGGCTCGATGTCTTTACAATTTTCCACGCAGTCCATGTGGCCGGTGAAGGCGATACCGGGGAGGCCTTCGGTATTGGCGGCAAAGGTCGCAATGATGTTTCCGGTGTTTCCGCCGGTTTTTTCGTGCGCCGTATCTTCCGTGACGCGTGCGCCGAGACGTTTCAGCACGTTTTTCAAATAGGTCGCGACGTCTTTTTCGCCGCCGCTCGGTGCGTAAATTTTGACCAAATCACAAAATGTCCGATGCAATCTGTCTTCTTGAATCATGGAAATCTCCTTCTGTTCTTATAAAAACAAGAGGCCGACGGCGATGAGCGCGAGAAGAGCCGCTTCGATTCGGTTCATAATAAGAGAAAAATTTCGAATCTGAAGGACTTTGTCGCGAATTTTTCCGGCGCAAATGGCGATGAGAGAGAAGCAAAAGGCAGCTTGCACGGCAAAAACGCCGCCCAGGATGCCAATCTGAATGGAGGGGGAGAGCGAGGCGTCGGGATCGATGAATTGCGGCAGCAGCGCTAAAAAAAAGAGAAGCACTTTCGGATTCATCGCGTTCATCAGAAGGCCGCGACGCCACAGCGCCCATTTGTCGTAGGAATCGGTTTCCGAGGAAACGGAGAGGTCGGAGGCCGGTGCCCGGAGTGCGCCCCACGCAAGGTAGAGCAGATAGGCTGCGCCTGCATACATGAGCGCGGAAAAAGCGGCGGGCGAGCTTTGGATGAAAGCCGCGACGCCGACCATGACGAGGGTGGTATGAAAGAGGCAACCGCAAGCCAGCCCGAGGGCGAGTGTGATGCCGCGCCGCGTGCCGTCGTGCAAACTTTTCGCCAAGAGGTACATGACGTCGGGCCCGGGCGCAAATGTCAAAAGCATCGCAGTCGCGGTGAAGGAGAGAAGGGTGAGTGGATTCATGTTTTTTAGGGAAAAGCTTGAAAAAGCTTGATAAGGCTTGATGACGGAGAAATACGTTCGCTTCCTTTTCTCTGCTTACTTTTGGGACAAAGCTTAAAAACGTTTGTTTTTATCAAGCTGTCTCAAGCCAGACGAAAAGTGAGAACAGAAATGGCGAAAAAGTCCGAAACTCAATGGCAAGCCTCTTCAAGCCATGAAGGAAAAAGCTGACAACCTCGTTTGAGTTCTTACTTTTTTACGCTTCTAACGCCTTTTGCAACGCTTTTGCCAGCTGATCGGGGCAGGATGTTGTCTTGTCGCGGCAGCGGATACCAGAGAGGCGGTCGATGGCGTCTTGGGCATTCATGCCGCAGATGAGTTTTTCGATGCCTTGTGTGTTGCCGGGGCAGCCGCCGGTGAATTTGACGCTTTCGACGGTATCGCCGGAAAGTTCGATGTGAATATTGCGAGAGCAGACGCCCTCGGGGGTGTAGTCGATGGTTTTCATGGTTTGGAACTCCTTTGGAGGGAAAAGCCTTTTGGCGTCACATGGTGTCGATGTCCGTATAACCGTTGTCCGTGAACCGTGCCTCCTTATGTGCAAAAAGCTTGAAGAGGCTTGAAGAGGCTTGAAAAGCTTAACAAAGTTTGCATCTCGAAATCAAGCCTTCTCAAGCCATTCGGAAATGCAAGAATAGGAAAGGGTAAGAAAGTTTGCTTCTTAAAAGCAGGCCTTTTCAAGCTTTGTTTTTCTTGCGATGTGACGCACGGTCAACGGATAAAGGATAACGGAAACCGGTCAACCGCCTGTGAAATAGGAAACGCCGGCGGCGAAGAGGGGCTGGATTTTGTTTCCGGAAATATTTTTGGCGATGTTGTCGCCGTAGCGTTCGCTGTGCCCCATTTTCCCCAGCACGCGGCCGTCGGGGCTCGTGATGCCTTCGACGGCGAAGACGGAGCCGTTCGGATTGGATACGGGATCGTAGCTTGCCGCGCCGAAAGCATCCGTGTATTGCGTCGCAATCTGTCCGTTTTTCGCCCATTCGAGGATTTGCGCCTCGCTTGCGACAAAGCGACCTTCGCCGTGGCTGATCGCGATGCTGTGAAGATCGCCTTCCCGGCAGAGAGCGAGCCACGGCGATTTTGTGGAAATGACTTTCGTCGTGACGTAGCGGGAAATGTGGCGACCGACGGTATTGAAAGTCAGTGTCGGTGCGGCCGCAGAGAGCGGCTTGAATTCTCCGTAGGGGACGAGGCCGAGCTTGATGAGCGCTTGGAAACCGTTGCAAATGCCGAGGACGAGGCCGTCGCGATGGGAGAGCAAATCGCCGAGTGCGTGCTCCAAAAGCGGGTGACGGAAGAGGGCGGCGATGAATTTGCCGCTGCCGTCCGGTTCGTCGCCGGCCGAGAACCCGCCGGGGAACATGACGATTTGCGCTTTTTGGATGCGGCTTGCCATGTCGCGGACGCTTTCGGCGAGCTCGGCGGCGTCGCGATTGCGGACGATGGCGATATCCGTCTCGGCACCGGCGGCTTCAAAGGCGCGCGCGCTGTCGATTTCGCAATTCGTGCCCGGCATGACGGGAAGGAAGACACGCGACTTGGCTATTTTGGCGCTGGTGTAAAACGTTTTGGCGCCGTCCCATTTCGGAAGATCCGGCACAGTGGTTTTGTTTTCTTTGGCGTGCAACGGGAAAACGGGCGACAAGGTTTCTTCTGCGGCGGCCAGCAGGTCCGCGATAGAGATTTCTTCGTCGAAAAGTTTCATCGTTTGGCCGCCCAATGTACCGAGACGGATGACGTGATCTTGTTTCTCATAGACGGCGGCGTTTTCTTTTGTACAAGTGACGAGAATCGCGCCGCAGCGGGCGGTGAAATAGTCTGAAATCGGAAGTGCGTCGGTAAAGACGGCACCAATCCCGTTTCCGAAAGACATCTCCGCCGCCGCTGCCGCGATGCCTCCGTTTCCGACTGCTTTCATGGCGGAAATGTGACCGCGCGCGGTTTCGGCGTAGAGGAAATCGGCATGTTTTTTGAAAACATCCGTATCGGGCATGGCGTGCGCATCCGTCGGGACATCGAAAAGAAGCAGGGCATCGCCTTCGTGTTTCCAGTCTTGGCTGACGGCCTCGGACGCTTTGCCGGGTGCGACGGCGAAGGAAACGAGCGTCGGCGGGACGTGCAGGTCGCCGAAAGTGCCGCTCATGGAGTCTTTGCCGCCGATGGCACCGAGGCCGAGCGCGCGCTGCATGGCGTAAGCGCCGAGAAGAGCCGCGACAGGTTTTCCGTGGCTTTCCGGCGTCGTGAGTTTTTCAAAATATTCTTGGAGCGTGAGATAGGCGCGCCGCCAATTGGCACCGAGTGCCACAAGGCGGGCGACGGAAAGCAAAATGGCGTAGGCCGCACCGTGGAAAGGGCTCCGTGTGGCGAGATCGGGATCGTAGCCGTGTGTCATGAAGCTCGCGGTGTCCGTCGTGCCGCAGCGCAGCGGGATTTTGGCGACCATGCCGTCTGCGGACGTCTTCTGATGGGCTCCGCCGTAGGGCATGAGGACGGTCGCGGCGCCGATGGTCGCATCGAAGCGTTCGACGAGACCTTCCTGCGAGGCGTTTTTCAGTTTCTTCATTTCGGAAAGCCACGTATTGCGCACGGAGGAAACGGCGGGCGCAGGCGCTGCGATGTCTTTCGGGGCCGTGATGTGGGCGCGTTCCGAGCGGGCGGCTCCATTTGTATCGAGGAAGGCGCGGCTGATATCGACAATCGTGTCGCCCTGCCAATGCATGGTGAGGCGCCCTTTATCCGTGACGCGGGCCACAACGGTCGCTTCCAGATTTTCTTCGGCGGCGTAGCGGGTGAAGGCATCCGCATCTTCGGCTCTGACGACGACGGCCATGCGTTCCTGCGATTCGGAAATGGCAAGTTCCGTGCCGTCGAGTCCTTCGTATTTCTTCGGGACGGTATCCAGATCGATGTCGACGCCGTCCGTGAGTTCTCCGACCGCGACGGAAACGCCGCCCGCGCCGAAATCGTTGCAGCGCAGGATGAGACGCGTCACTTCGCCGCGACGGAAGAGGCATTGGATTTTGCGCTCGGTGAGCGGATTTCCTTTTTGCACTTCCGCGCCGCACGTTTCAATCGATTCTTCATTGAGCTCTTTGGAGGAGCCGGTGGCGCCGCCCATGCCGTCACGTCCCGTGCGTCCGCCGACTAAAATGACGACGTCGCCGGGAGAGGGCGCTTTGCGAATGACATTTTCCGCCGGAGCTGCCGCGACGACCGCGCCGATTTCCATGCGCTTGGCCAAAAATCCCGGATGGTAATATTCCTTGACTTCGCCTGTCGCCAGACCGATCTGGTTGCCGTAAGAGCTGTAGCCTTTGGCCGCCGTCACGGTGAGCGTCTTTTGCGGTAATTTTCCGGGGAGCGTCTCCGAAAGCGGCGCGCGCGGATCGCCGGCGCCCGTCACGCGCATCGCTTGGTACACGTAGGCGCGTCCCGAAAGCGGATCGCGAATGCACCCGCCCAGGCACGTCGCTGCGCCGCCGAACGGCTCGATTTCCGTCGGATGATTGTGTGTCTCGTTTTTGAAAAGGAGCAGCCAATCTTCCGTACCGGTTTCCGTTTCCACGGGGATTTTAATCGTGCACGCATTGATTTCGTCCGATTCGTCCATCTCGGTGAGTTTGCCCTCGTGGCGGAGGCGCTTCACGGCGACCGTCGCCATATCCATGAGCGTCATGGGCCGCGTCGTGTCTTTTCCGTACAAAATTTCGCGCGTTTCCTTGTAATCCGAAAAGGCATCGGCAATCGGTGCGGCTAAGGGGCCGTCGTCAATCCGGATTTCGGAAAGTGTCGCGTTGAACGTCGTATGCCGGCAATGATCGGACCAATAGGTATCGAAGACGCGGATTTCCGTCAGCGTGGGATCGCGTTTCTCTTCGCGTCGATAATAAGATTGAATCAAAAGGAGATCTTCGTAGCTCATCGCCAGTCCGAGCTCGGAAATGAGCGCACGAAGGCCGCCCTCATCCAGCTTTCCGAAGCCTTCGAGGACGGCGACTTTTTTCGGGGGTTCATATTCAGGTGTGAGTGTGGAAACGGGAGCAAGCGATGCTTCGCGTGATTCCACGGGATTGATGAGAAATTTCACGATGCGCGCGCGATCCGTTTCCGAAAAGGTGCCGGTGAAGACGTACACCAAGGCACAACGGACACGAATGCCGTCTTTTCCCGTCAGGATGGCCAGGCATTGCTCGGCGGAATCGGCGCGCTGATCGTATTGTCCCGGCAGAAATTCGGAGGCCATCACGAGGTCGCCCGTCGGGCAAATATCCGTCACGTCGTCAACCGGCGGTTCGGCGAAAACGGTGGCTTTTGCGGTTTCAAAATCGGCGGCGGAAAGACCTTCCGTGTCGTAGCGATGATACAGTGCGACATTTTTGAGGCGGTCGCCTAAAATTTCGGAAAGCGATTCCGAAAGACGCGCTTCTTCTTCGCGGAAATTTTCTTTTTTGCGGACGTAAAGTCTTTTGATGTCTGCCAAAGGAAACACTCCTCTCCCAAAATGCATTTTTATATGTGTATATTACCATACCGCGCGCGGGCTTGCCATAGGAAAGAGGCGGAGTCGGAGAGTTTCTTTTTTTCGGCGGCGTTTGAGATCGGAACCGTGGGAAGATAGAGAAGAGGGACGAGGGGCGTGGCGGCGGTCTCTTTTTCTCTTGCGGCATCGGCGATGAAAAAATTTTCTTTTACGGATACGGAAGAAACTGGTACAATACGAAGATGAAAAGAACGTTGAAATAAAATTTCTTTCGGAGGCGTTTATGGACGATTTGCTGATCGTGGATTGTCAGAATGATTTTATTGACGGATCATTGGCGTGCCTTCACGCGAAGGAAGCGGTGCGATATTTGATTTCTTTTGCCGATTCTCACGAGGTGCGCGTTTTGTACACGGCGGATTGGCACAGCCCGCAAAACAGTTCGTTTATGGAAAACGGCGGCATTTGGCCGGTGCATTGCGTCGCGGGGACGAGGGGCGCCGAGATTTCTTCTGCGTTTTCGGAAATACCGGAAGAAAAAAATCGGCCGCATCCGGGAAATATTTTTCTGAAAGGGCGCCGGGACGATGTCGAGGAGTATTCGGGCTTCGACGGCGAGACGGAAAGCGGGACGAAACTTTCGGATACATTGTCGGCGCACGTTTTTGTCGGCGGCATTGCGTCGGAATATTGCGTGCGCGAGACGGTGCTCTCTCTTTTGGAGGCCGGTCGGCGCGTGACGCTTTTGGCCTTGGGTGTCGGCTATGTCGAAAAGGAAGCGCATGAAGCTTCGCTGGCGGATTTGGCGGCGCGCGGAGTTCGGATTCTGTCATGAAGGAAACGGTGCAAGACCTGGGCGAGTTCGGCGTCATTTCTCTGCTGTGCCATGATTTGATTCAATGGCCGGAAACGGTGGTCGTGGGCGCGGGGGACGACGGCGCGGTGTATCGATTGCCGCCCGGCGTCGATGAAGTCATTTCGACGGATACGATGGTCGAAGGGATTCATTTCACGGATGAAACGATGGCGCCCGAAGATGTGGGGTGGAAACTGGCCGTTTCCAATTTCAGCGATATGGCGGCGATGGGGGCTGTGCCGGCGGAATTTGTCGCGGCGGTATCGCTTCCGGCATCGCTTCTTGCGGAATGGATTTCCCGCTGCTACGATGGGATTCGAGAGGCGTGCGCGGCGTATCGTGTCAATTTGCTGGGCGGTGATGTGACGGGCTCGCGGCAGGGGGTCGTCTTGACCGGGACTGTCATCGGTTGGGTGCCGCGCGGCGGGGCGGTCCGACGAAGCGGTGCCAAGCCGGGCGATGTCGTGTTTCTGACGGGGACGGTCGGAGATTCGGCGGCGGGGCTGGCGGCAATCCGACAAGGCGCGGCCGAAGAATTTCCGTATCTGGCGAAGCGTCACCGTCGGCCGACGGCGCAAATAGAAACGGCGCGGCAGCTGCGAGAGTCCGGCGTCCATGCGTTGAATGATGTGACGGACGGTGTGGCGAGTGAGGCGCACGAGATCGCAGAGGCATCCGGCGTCGAATTGATGTTGGAATCGGCCCGAATTCCGCTTTCGGAAGAGCTGCGGGCATTTGCAAAACGCTTCGGTGAGGATCCGATTTCATATGCGCTGTCCGGCGGAGAAGATTACGTCCTTTTAGGGACAGCGGCACCGGAGGATTTCGCATGGATAAAAGAAAAGGCATCCGTGTCGGCTGTCGGCGTCGTCCGAGAAGGCATCGGTCGCGTATTTCTGAAAGACGGAGAGGCGCTTCGGCTCCTTTCTCCCAGCGGATACGATCATTTTTCGAAAAGCAGATAGGAAATATTTCCTTATTTCTAATAGGAGGAAACGGATATGCATACTTTGGTGGTCATTCGGCACGGCGAAAGTGAATGGAATCAGAAAAATTTATTTTGCGGCTGGACGGACGTGGATTTGGTGGAGAAAGGGTTTGCCGAGGCGCATCAGGCGGGTGCTCTTTTGCGCGAGAACGGATTTTCGTTTGATGTGTGCTATACGTCGGTTTTGAAACGGGCGATTCACACGGCGTACACCGTGCTTGATGAGCTGGATTTGGCTTGGATTCCCGTCGTAAAAGATTATCATCTGAATGAGCGGCATTACGGCGCTTTGCAGGGATTGAACAAAAGCGAGACGACGGAGAAATACGGCGCGGAGCAGGTGCAACTGTGGCGCCGCAGCTATGATGTACAGCCGCCGGCACTCACGGAAGATGATGCCAGAAATCCCGCGCGGATGCCCGCTTTGTGTCGGCTTCACGAAGAAGGCGTGCAGTTTCCGCTGACGGAATGCCTGAAGGATACGGTCGCGCGCGTATCTCCGTATTTTGAATCGGAAATCAAACCACGGATAGCGGCGGGCGAGCGGGTGCTCATTGCGGCGCACGGCAATTCCATTCGTGCGCTGATGATGATTTTGGAGGGTATTTCCCCCGATGAAATCGCCGGAATCAATGTGCCGACGGGCGTGCCGCGCGTGTATCGGTTGCGCGACGATTTTTCCGTGGAAAGCGCGGAATATCTGGGTGATCAGAATGCGATTCGGGCGGCGATGGAAGCGGTGAAGCAGCAATCGGCCGCACGGAAATAATGGAAACTCTCGAAAATCGAGCCGCGCTCATTTTGGAAGGCGGTGCCATGCGCGGGCTTTTTACGGCGGGCGTGCTTGACTTTTGGCAAAAGAAGGGGTGTTTCTTTGCCAAAATCGCATCGGTTTCCGCCGGAACTTTGCAGGCGCTCTCGTATGTCGCCCGTCAGCCGGATCGCAATCGGCGCGTAAATTTGGCGTATTGCCGGGACAGCCGCTACATGGGGCTCAAGCATTGGCTTTTGGACGGCGGGTATTTCAATCTCAAATTCATTTTCGGGGAATTGGCGCATCGGTTGGATCCCTTTGATTATGCGGCGTTTGAAAAGAGTCGGCAGGAGCTTTTCGCGCTTTTGACGGATTGCGAGACGGGCGAGCCGCGCTTTGTGTCGTCGCGCTCGTGCGATGCGGAAACGTATATGACGGCGTGCATGGCCGGCGCGACGATTCCTTTTGTTTCGCGGCCGGTCACGTTTGCGGGGTGCGCGTCTGTGGACGGGGGCGTCGCGATTCCTCTGGCGCCGCTGCCGGAAGAGTTGCCGTTTCCTGCCAAGCGCGCCGTTTATGTCCTGACGCGGGAGGCGGGGTACCGAAAGAAACCGGTGCCGTCTTCGGTGCGGAGGATTATGAAAGTGCTGGGCGCGCGGTATCCGAAAATCGCCGAGGGGATGGCGACGATTCCGGCGCGGTACAATGTACGGGCGGAAGTTTTGGAAAATTTGGAAAAAGAGGGGCGCGCCTTTTTGATTCGGCCGGAGAAGCCGGTCACGGTCACGCGGGCGGAGAAGAATCCGGAAAAATTGGCGGATTTGTATGCGGAAGGGTATCGAATCGCCGAAGACAATTGGGATGCCATGATGAAGTGGTTGTCGGGAGCGGGACATGAAGCATGAGATAAAAATTTTCACGAAAAGCGAAGCGGAGACAATGGCGCTCGGACGTTTTATCGGGAAGCGAGCGGAGAAAGATTTGTTTTTGGCGCTCATTGGGGATTTGGCTGCGGGGAAGACGCATTTTGTGCAGGGATTGGCGCAGGGAATGGGTATTTCCGGGACGGTCACGAGTCCGACATTCACCATATTGAATTTTTATGACGGTTCGCTTTTCTTGGCGCATTTTGATTTTTATCGGTTGAAAAGCGAAGAAGAACTTTGGGATATCGGCTGGGAAGAATATGCGGCGGGCGGCGTCACGGTCGCGGAGTGGGCAGAGCTGTTTCCGGAGGTGATTCCGGCGGATGCTTTTACGTTTCACTTTGCCGTCACGGGTGAGACGGAGCGCGAAATTTTGATTTCTTGGGAGAGCGAGCGCTTTGCCAATCTGGGAAAGGAGCTGGAAACGTATGCTGCTGGCGATTGATACGTCGTCCTTGGTGCTTTCATGTGCATTGGCGGAAGAAAATCGGCTCGTCGCGGAATGGACGGTGCAGAAAAAACTCACACATTCGGAGCAGCTGATCCCGCACATGGATGTGCTCTTGCAGGAAGCGGGCGTTTCCAAGAAAGAGATAACGGCGGTTGCCTGCTCTGTCGGGCCGGGATCGTTTACGGGGCTTCGAATCGGTCTGGCGACGGCGAAAACGGTGGCGCGGCTTTGGGACGCGGCGCTCATCGGCGTCGATACGACGGAGGCGCTGGCGTGGAATTTTTACGGCGCGGAAACATTTGTCTTGCCGCTCTTGGATGCACAGAGAGGGAATGTGTATGCGGCGCTGTACGGTGCTTTTGAGACGTTTTGGCAGGAGGCGCCTCTTCGCGTCGCATCTATTGATGATGTCGCGGCTGCGGCGGTTTCTCATGGCGGGCCTATCGTCGCGTGCGGGGAAGCGGCAGATGTATATGAGGAAAAATTGACGGCGGCCGGGCTTCGTGTGGCGGCGCCGCATCAGCGGATGTGCCGCGCCGGCAGTGTCGCGGCAGCGGCTTTTGCGAAATGGTCACGCGGCGAGACGGCGGATCCGATGACGCTGTCACCGAATTATGTGCGGCGGAGCGAAGCGGAAGTGCTCTGGGAAGAAAGGCACGGGAAAGCATGAGAGTCCGGGAGGGGACAATTTCCGATGCGCATACGATTTACGAAATCGGCACGGAATGTTTCTCCGATGCGTGGCGGGAAGAGACGGTCGCGGCCGATATAGAAAAACCGCACAGCCTGTACCTGGTCGCCGAAGGCGAATCCGGCATTTTGGGCTATGCGTGCCTCTGGTTCGTGGAGGATGAGCTCCAGCTCGTGAATATCGGTGTTCGAAAAGAAGAGAGAAGAAACGGCATCGCATCCGCGCTGATGGAGAAAACGGAGGAAGAGGCCGTTTTACGGAAAGCGTCGCTGATTTATTTGGAAGTGCGTGTCTCCAATGTCGCGGCGCAGGAATTGTACCGGAAATTCGGTTTCAAAGTGCAAGCCATCCGAAAAGGCGTGTACAGTTTGCCGAAAGAGGATGGGTATATTATGGGGAAAAGCTTGAAAGGGCTTTGAAAGGGCTTGAAAGGGCTTGATGAGTTTGGGCTCACATAGAAGTGCTGTCCGTGGGCCGTTGACCGTGAACCGTGCGCGAGAAATTTTGTTTGTCATTGAGATGAGAAGTACGGAAAACGGTTAACGGAAAACGGAAAGTGATAGGAAGGAAATGGGAATGAAAATATTAGCATTTGAGACCAGTTGTGATGAGACGTCTTGCGCCGTCGTGGAGGACGGGCGTCGGATTTTGTCCGATGTCATTTCTTCGCAGGTTCCCGTGCATCAAAAATTCGGCGGCGTTGTGCCGGAAATTGCGTCGCGTCATCACATCGAAGACGTGCTGCCTGTCGCGGAAAAAGCACTTGCCGATGCGGGGATGTCGTGGCAAGAAACGGACGCCATTGCCGTCACCAAAGGGCCGGGGCTCGTCGGGGCGCTCTTGGTCGGCGTCGCGGCAGCCAAAGCGGCGGCATGGGCGCTGGATAAGCCGCTCATCGCCGTCAATCACATGGAAGGGCATATCTTTGCCAATTTATTGCAATATCCGGATTTAGAGCCGCCGTTTCTCTCCCTCGTCGTGTCCGGCGGGCACACGATGCTCGTCGTGATTGAGGATTACAATTCATTCAAACTTTTGGGTGAGACCCGCGACGACGCGGCGGGCGAAGCGTTTGATAAAATTGCGCGCGTGCTGGGGTATCCCTATCCGGGCGGGCCGCACATCGATGCGTTGGCGGAAAAAGGAAATCCCGATGCGATTCATTTTCCCGTCGGCATGGCGAAAGAGCATAATTTTGATTTTTCTTTCAGCGGCCTGAAATCGGCGGTGATCAATTATTTGCACACGGCGGAGATGAAAAAAGAAACCGTTTCCCAAGAAGACGTCGCGGCGTCGTTTCAAAAAACGGTGGTGGATGTCCTTGTTTCCAAGACCATGGCGGCTATCGAGAAGACGGGGCTTTCGACCGTGGCGCTCGCGGGGGGCGTTGCGGCCAATCGCGGCCTTCGCCGGGCTTTGGAGGCAGCGTGTGCTTCGCGCGGCGTCCGGCTGTGTCGGCCTGATCCGATTCTGTGCACGGACAATGGCGCCATGATCGGTTGTCGCGCGTACTACATGGCACAAATCGGGGATTACGCACCGTGGACGCTCAATGCCGACCCGCGCCTTCCTTTCCGAGCGGACGCCTATCATGGATAAAGAAGAGCTGTATTCGCTGGCGCGCGAAAAGACAAATCTCTCAGCCGTGCAAATGCGTATTTTGGGAAATATGCAGGAAGCATTGCAGTTTGCCGCCGACATGACGCGTGAAGAAATCATCGTCCTTTCGGCGGGAAAAAACGAAGAAATGGCGGTCATTCTGTACACAGCAGTGCCGACCTTTACAGGGAATCGCCCGTATTTTGACGCCGGTGACGTGTATTTCTTGGATGAAGTCGCGCTGGCGGAAAGCGTGCTGGCGACGGGAAAGAAAATCGTCGGGCGAAAAGAGCTTGAGATCGGAAAAAATGTCGCTGTCACGGCCTATCCGATTCTGGATAACGCGGGTACGACTTTTGCCGCCGTCGCGTTTATGTCCCATTCGCAAAGGCAGCAGCAAGTTTTGATTGACACGGCGTACATGGCGCTGCAAATGCCGCTCTTGGATGAGCCCTACTACACGCCGAAAATTCAAGACGGCCTCCTCATTTTGGATTCACTGGGGCGCATCATGTACGCGAACGATGTTGCCTCCGGACTCTGCCTCGTCATTGACAAAGAAGCGGCGGAACAGAAAAATGTGCTGGGGCGCGTCATGGTCCATTGGCCGCTTGTGGAAACGATCATGGAAACGGGACGCCCGGCTTCCGGGGAAGAAGACACCGGCGGGATTACGCTTTCCGCGTGGGGTCTGCCACTTCTCTTGCAAGGGAAAGTGGCGCGGACGCTCCTGATTGTGACGGACGTCACCGCCGTGCGTGAAAAAGAACAGCAGCTTCTCGTCAAAAATTCTGTGATCAAAGAAATTCACCATCGCGTGAAAAACAATTTGAATACGATTGCGGGGATTTTGCGGATGCAAAGCCGCCGCGCGGAAAATGAGGAAACGAAGGAAGCCCTCCGCCGCGCCGTCGACCGCATTTTGGGTATTTCCCAAATTCATGAAATTTTGGCCAGGCAAAGCGGAGAAGCCGTTGATTGGCATGAGCTTCTCTCGCGCCTTTGCAAATTGTCGCTGGACAGTCTCACGGCGGCCTCTCGTGTCAAGCTCGTCACCGATTGGGGCCAAGCGCCGCTGGTTGTTTCTTCCGAAAAAGCCGTGACGCTCGCCATTGCCGTCAATGAACTCATTCACAATGCGCTGGATCACGGATTTTCAGGCCAAAAGCATGGCACGCTGACACTCACCGAGCGCCGGGAGAATGACGCCCTTTGCGTGACCGTCGAAAATGACGGAAACCTTTTGCCGGAGGATTTCGGAAATAAGCAATATGATTTGGGATTGCAGATTGTGAAGACGCTGACGGAAATCGAGCTGAAAGGGACGTTTCAATTCGGAAACGAACAGAATCATGTCGTTGCACGGATTTGCTGCCCGCTTTCGGAAATGGAAGCGGCGGAATAACGGAATGGGAGAAAAAACATGAAACCGTATCGCATTGTGATTGCCGATGATGAATCGCTCATTTGTATGGATTTGAAAGAAATGCTGGAAGAGGCCGGTCACGAGGTCGTCGGTATCGGAGGTGACGGCGTGGAAGCGCTGGATCTCGTGCGCGAGAAGAAGCCGGATCTTGTCATCTTGGATGTGCAAATGCCGCGCCTCGACGGGATTGCGGCGGCGAAAATGATGGCACATGACAATCTCGCGCCCGTCGTCCTTCTGACGGCCTTCGGCGACGAAGACATGATTGAGCGCGCCAAAAATTCTTTCGTTTTCGGCTACGTCATGAAACCAGTCTCCGAGCGCGTCCTATTTCCGGCGATTGAAATGGCGGTCGGGCAGTTCGTACATAAAAAAGAAATCGTGACACACGCGCGCGAAGTGGAGAGAGAACTCGCGGGACGCAAAATTATAGACCGCGCGAAAAGTCTCCTTATGAGTTATTACGGCATCAGCGAAGAAGAGGCGCACCGAAAAATGCAACTCACCAGCATGAAGCGAGGCCTCCCCGTTTCCGAAGTCGCGCAGAAAATTATCAAAGAAATTATGGCGCGGAAAAATAAGGAGGAATGAGAGCCGCTGTCCGCTGTCCGTTGTCCGTTGACCGTTGACCGTGAACCGTGCGTGAGAAACTTTTGCGCTATATGGGAGTGGTTGGCGGGCTTGATGGGGCTTAAATTGGCTTGCCGGTGTCACATAGTGCTGAGGGCCGTGAACCGTTGACCGTGAACCGTGCGTGCGAAGCGTTGTTTGTCATGGAGATGAGATGGACGGTAAACGGTTAACGGAAAACGGATGACGGTTGATGGACGTGAGAGGTCGAAGCGAGAGCTCCGGCCTTTTTTCGTGCCGGCGTATGGTATAATGGCAGCGGAACAGAAACGATGGAGCAAAATTTCGGCAGACGGGAGGGGTGCACTTGGACGAGAACGAAGAGTACACAGTGGCGCTGCCCGTTTACGAAGGGCCGATGGATTTGCTTTTGCATTTGGTGACGAAGCACCGCATCGACATCCACGACATCCCGATTCACGAGATTACGGACCAATATCTGGAATATCTGGAGCGGGCCAGGCGTTTTGATTTGCCGTTGGCAAGTTCGTTTTTTTCCATGGCGGCGACGCTGCTTTGGATCAAGTCGCGGATGCTGCTGCCGCGTCATACGGACGAGACGACGGAGGAAGACGACGAGGATCCGCGTGTGGAATTGGCGCGGTCTTTGGAAGATTTCAAGCGGATGAAAGAGCTTCGCGAGGAAGTGGAGATGCTGCTGGACAAAGAGGCGCCGTATCGTCGGCGGGAAGGCGGCACGGTGCGGATGGCGGCGTTTGCCGGGACGATTCCTGTGGCGCGAATGCTTTCGGCGCTTTCTTCGCTTTTCGAGGAGCGGGCGGCGGAGGTGCCGCGCGAAATGGAAACGGAAGAAGTTTCCTTTTCGGACAAAACGGAAGATCTCCGCGTTTTTTTGGCCGCGCGGGAATGGCGTTCGCTTCGGGATTTCTTTTCGCGGCAACGCTCGCGTCTATCGCTTGCGGTGTCTTTGGTCGCGCTCTTGGAGCTCATCCGGACGGGTGAAGTAGAAATGAGAGACGCGGCGGGAGGCCTTTCGATTCGGCTCGGAAACGCCTGATGGACGGCGCGTTTTAATATTTCATGGAATAGAAAAAGGGAATAGAAAAAGGAGGCGGCATGGAGGCCGGGAAACGTCTGGCAGCTTTGCTGGAGGCTTTTTTGTTTATACAGGGTCAGCCCGTCAAGCCGGCGGAGCTTTTGCGCGTGACGGGGGAGAGCGAGGCGCGTGTGCGGGAAGCGCTCGATCTGCTTGCGGCGCGGTATGCCGGGGAGGACGTCGGCATTTGCCTTCGGGAGACGGGCGCGGGGGTTTCGCTTGCGACGAAATCGGAATACGACGCGTGGCTTTCGGTGTCCTGCGGAAAGGAAGGGACGCTGTCGGCGGCGGCGATGGAAACGTTGGCGGTTGTGGCGGCGAAAGAACCGGTGACACGCGCGGAGATTGAGCGGATTCGCGGCGTCTCGGCAGGACGAATTTTAGCTTCGCTCATGGAAAAAGATTTGGTGGAGGAGCGCGGCCGGGAAGAGACTTTGGGGCGGCCGATTCTTTACGGGACGACGAAGCGTTTTTTGGCGGCGACCGGTCTTTCGGATGTGAAAGAATTGCAGGAGAAATGGGCCGCGCGCATGACGGAAGGGGATTTGTTTTGAAAGAGCGTTTGCAAAAAATTTTAAGCCGTGCCGGTGTGGCATCGCGTCGGAAAGCGGAGGATATGATCGCGGCGGGGCGCGTCACGGTGAATGGGAAAGTCGTCCGCACGCTCGGGACGGAGGCGGATATCCGGCGGGATCGTATTGAGGCGGACGGCGTGGCGATTCGCGTGGAGCCGCTTCGCTATTTCCTTTTTTATAAACCGGACCGCACGATTACATCTGTCTCGGATCCGGCGGGGCGGCGCACGGTGCTCGATTTCTTTCCGCGTGTGCGGGAGCGGATTTTTCCCGTCGGGCGGCTGGATTATCACACGGAAGGGCTGTTGATTCTCACGAATGACGGGAAATTGGATTATATTTTGACGCATCCGTCCAAGGGCGTGCCGAAGGTGTACGAAGTGACGGTGCGTGGGAAATTTTCGGAGAAATTGGCGCAGACGATGGCCAAGGGCGTGCAGCTCGCAGACGGCCGCACGGCACCTTGCGAGGTCGAAGTGTTGGACTATGACGCGCCGCGCAATCGGACGCAGGTTCGCATGACGCTTCGGGAAGGAAAAAATCGGGAAATTCGCCGCATGATGGAGGCGTTTCATTTCCCTGTTTTCGCTCTGAAGCGGGTGAAATATTCGTTTTTGACGCCGGACGGGCTCGCGAAGGGCGCGTACCGGTCGCTGTCACGGGAAGAAGTCGGGAAATTGTATGCGCTCTACGAATAATGTCGTCGTGATCGGTGCCGGCGTCGCGGGGCTCATGGCGGCCATTCGGGCGGCGGAGTGCGGCGCGCGCGTTACGCTTTTGGAGAAAATGGATCGCGTCGGACTTAAAATGGGCATCACGGGAAAAGGCCGTTGCAATTTGACAAATGCGGCGCCGATTGCCGATTTCATCGAAAAAACGCCGGGGAACGGTCGTTTCCTATACAGTGCCTATCAAAAATTCTTCAATCAAGATTTGCTGGCTCTCTTGGGCTCGTGGGGAATGGAAACGATTACAGAGCGCGGCGGGCGCGTGTTTCCGAAAAGCGAGGATGCCCAGGAAGTGCGGCACCTTTTCATGAAAAAATTGGCGGCGGCAGGTGTCGATTTGCATTTGGAGGAGCCGGCGGTGTCCGTCATACGGGAGGCGGGTCACGTGACGGGCGTGGCGACGGCGCGCAAGACGTATGCGGCCGATGCGGTCATTCTGACGACGGGCGGTGCGTCGTACCCCCGGACGGGCTCGACGGGCGACGGGTACCGCATGGCAGCGGCGCTCGGGCACACGATTCGGACGATTCGCCCCGCGCTCATTCCTTTCGTATGCAAGGAAACATATTGCAAAGAATTGCAAGGACTTTCGCTTAAAAATGTGACGCTCACTGTTTCGGCGGGCGGGCGGCGAAAGGCGGCGCAAATGGGCGAGATGCTTTTCACGCATTTCGGCGTATCGGGGCCCATCGTTCTCATGCTCTCCGACGCCGTTTCCCTTTGGCTTTCCGAGGGGCACGCGGTCACAGGGGAAATCAATTTGAAACCGGCGCTGTCGGAGGAAACGCTCGATGCGCGAATTTTGCGCGATTTGGAAACGCATCACGGAAAGCAGATGAAAAATGCATTGGTCGATTTATTGCCGCAGCGGCTGATTTCCGTCATATTGCGCCTTTCGGATATTCCGGAAGACATGCCGGCGGCGTCGCTCACAAAACATTTGCGGACGAATTTGCGCTACAGCCTGCAGCATATGCCGCTCACGATCACGGCGACGCGGCCTATCGAAGAGGCCATTGTGACGGCGGGCGGCGTGTCGGTAAAGGAAACGGATGCCGCGACCATGGCATCCAAACTCGTGCAGGGGCTGTATTTGGCCGGTGAAGTGCTGGACATTCATGCGTACACCGGCGGCTACAATTTGCAAGCCGCGTTTTCGACGGGATTTGTCGCCGGGACGTCGGCGGCGGGAGGGACATTTGGATGAAACGCTTATCGATTGCCATTGACGGCCCGGCCGGCGCGGGGAAAAGCAGCGTCGCCAAAATCTTGGCCAAAGAAATGGGATATACATATCTCGATACCGGTGCGATGTACCGGGCGCTCACGTATGAATCCCTGCGGCGCGGGCTTTCGGACGCGGCGGCGATTGTCCGCATGGCCGAGACCGTTTCCATGCGCGTATTGCCCGGTGAGGACACGATGCGCGTGTTTCTTGACGAAAAAGAAGTGACGGAATATTTGCGGACACCGGAAGTATCGGCTGCCGTTTCTTCCGTTTCCGCCATTCCGGAAATCCGCACGCGCATGGTGGATTTGCAGCGGAAACTCTCGGCGGCGGGCGGCACGGTGCTCGACGGTCGTGACATCGGCACCGTCGTCTTGCCCCACGCGGACGTGAAAATTTTTTTGACGGCCTCGCCTCACGTGAGGGCTCTTCGCCGTTTCGAAGAAATGAAAGAAAAAAATCCGTCAATCACGGTGGAAGAGATTGAGGCAGATATCCGGGAGCGGGACGAAAAAGACAGTACACGCGCCACATCGCCGCTTCGGCCGGCCGAGGATGCCATTCCTTTGGACAACAGCGATTGGACACTGGCGGAGACAGCGGCGGCCATTCGCGATATTTGCCGAAACAAGATGGGAGACTGACCATGCTGCGAGCCTGTATCTATGCGTTTCTGCGTGCTACGCTGGGATTTTATTTCTTCACGGTGAAAGGACTTCGCTGCGAAGGCGTCGAGAATATCCCGAAAGAAGGCGCCGTCATCGTTGCGCCGAATCACAAAAGCAATTTCGATCCGCCGCTCATTGGAATTTGTTCGCCGCGGATTGTGCACTACATGGCGAAGGAAGAATTATTCAAGAAACCGATTTTGGCACCGATTCTTCGTTTCTTCGGGACATTTCCCGTCAAGCGCGGGAGCATTGATCGCGCCGCGATTCGCCAAGCGATGAAAGAAATCAAAAACGGAGAGCCGCTCGGCATTTTTCCGGAAGGGACAAGAGTGCGCGGTAATAAAATCGGTCGCTTTCACGATGGCATGGCCAGCCTCGCCCTCATGACCGGCACGCCCGTTTTGCCCGTCGCCGTCATCGGCTCAGAGACCTTCCCGAAGAAAAAAGGACCGCTCGCCGTGATTTTCGGGAAACCGATTCCCGTTACGAAACAGAAAACATCGCCGGAAGCCATTACCGAACTCAACGAAAAAGTTCGCGCGGCCCTTGTTTCCATGAGGGAAGAATATGGTAGGGAATGCGGGGACGATTCGGGAAAGGGCAGAATTGAGAAGGAAGGGCAGAATTGAGAATTGAGGGGCTCGGCGGATTTGTGCTTTTCTTTGGCGGCATTTGTGCAAAAAAATTGCTGCCGGAATGGAGGGAAAGCGAAGCGGCTTCGCCGTGTTTTATAAAAATCCTTTACGGACGACACTTGTTCTCAATTCTCTTCAATCAATTCTTTTTCTGTACAAGGAAATGCAAGCTGTGTGAGTTTTGAAACCAAAGGAAATAGGAATGGAAATTTATAAAGCCCGTGCCATGGGCTTTTGCTACGGCGTCAAACGCGCCATGAAGATTGCCGAAGACACGGCGCGCGCCGGAAAGAAAGCGGCGACGCTGGGACCGCTCATTCACAATCCGCAAGTTGTGGAGCGCCTTTCGGCGGCCGGTGTCCCCGCGATTTCGGATATTGAAAAATTTTCTGATGAAATTGTCATTATTCGTTCGCATGGAGTTGGCCCTTTGTGCTATAATACAATCAAGTGCAAAAATCTGACCTTGGTAGATGCCACGTGTCCTTTTGTTATGCGCAACCAGCAAATCACAAAAGAGCTCGTGGAAAAGGACCGTCAGGTTGTGCTCATCGGTGAAAAAAATCATCCGGAAATGAAGAGCGTCGCGGAATGGGCGGAAGGGAAATCCTTCTTGATCGAGACGCCGGAAGAAGCGGAAAAACTCCCGCATTTACAGGAAGCCCACATCGTCATACAGACAACATTTTCGGAGTCCTTGGCCGAAGAAATGATTCGTATCGTTTCCGAAAAAGCGGATAAAATCGAAGTCCACAAGACGATTTGCCGCGCGACATCGGAGAGGCAGGAAGCTGCCAGAGCTCTGGCAAAGGACATGGACGTCATGATTGTCATCGGAGGACGCAACAGCGCCAATACCACTCGTCTCGCGGAAGTGTGCAGAGCCGAGGGCGCCAGGACTTATCACATTGAGACGGCGGAGGAGCTCTCTCTCCGATGGTTTCATGGCCGGGACAAGATTGGCATCACAGCCGGTGCTTCCACGCCGGACTGGATCATAGAGGAGGTAGTCAGTATTATGGAAGACATGAAAGAATTGTTGGAAGCCGAGGAAGCCAACCTCGATGTGAAGAAAGGCAGCGTCGTCACGGGGACCGTCGTCGAGGTCGATGCGGAACGCGCGATGATTTCCTTCGGGTACAAGACGGAGGCCGTGCTTCCGGCGCATGAATACGTATTTCCGGCGCCGGAGGATCTGAGCGAAATCCTGCACGTGGGTGATGAAGTCCGCGTCCAGGTCATCAATGCGATTCGCGAAGACAGCCCCATTTTCGTATCCAAGATCAAGGTGGATCGTCTGGCCGACTGGGACGTTGTGGAAGAGGCTTTCGAAAAGAATGAAACCGTCGAATGTAAGGGCGTCGAGGCCATTAAAGTCGGTCTGCTCGTCCAGGTCAAAGCACTGCGCGGCTTCATTCCGCTTTCGCAGGGCGACCTCCGTTTCGTCCATTCTCTCGCATCCTTGCAAGGAAAGACGTTCCCGGCGAAAATCTTGGAAGTCGACCGTGCAAAGAATCGTCTGGTCTTGTCCCGCAAAGCGGTTTTGGAAGAAGCGCGTTCGGGTGAGCTCGATGCTATCGAAGCGGCTTATGAAAACGGCGACATTTTGAAGGGTGTCGTCAAGAAGATTATGCCGTACGGCGCATTCATCAGCGTGAACGGCGTGGAAGGTCTCCTTCACATTTCCGATATTTCCTGGAAGAAAATCGCCAAAGTCGAAGAAGTTTTGGCGCCGGAGCAGGAAATCGATGTCAAAATCAAATCTTTCGATAAAGAAAAGCAGAGAATTTCCTTCACGCATAAGGAATGTGTGCCGGATCCGTGGGAAACGTCCGTGCATGAGCTGGCGATTGATGACGTCGTGGATGCGAAAGTCGTCAAAGTCTTGGATTTCGGTGTGATTGTGGAAATCACGGGCGGACTCACGGGATTGCTTCACATCAATGAAATGACGGAAGACCGCGAGGCGAAGCCGAGTGATATCTGCGCTTTGGGCGATGACATCGTCGTGCGGATTATCGGCATCGATGAAAACAGAAAGCGGATCAGCTTCTCGCTCGTGGAAGCGCCGATTCATGAAGGAGAAGCGGCGGAAGAAACCGCAGCAGCGGAAGAATAATAATCAAAACGAAAGACCCAAAGCCGCACCCCGGTGCGGGGCTGGATTGGACGCGGCAGTCAGTATTTTTGGCTGCCGCTGTTCTTTTATGGCAGAAAAATTATCGATGAAATCGGGATATTATCGGTTAGGGAAGTAAAGCGTATGAGTAAACCACTTGTGGCCATCGTCGGCAGGCCGAATGTAGGCAAATCCACTTTGATCAATGGGCTCGCGCATCGGCGCGTTTCCATTGTCGAGGACATCCCCGGCGTGACGCGGGATCGCATCTATTGTGATGTCAAATGGCTGGATCGGGATTTCACATTGATTGATACCGGCGGGATTGAGTTTCGGGATGCGCCCGATCAAGTCGTCGATGGGATCCGGCGGCAGGCGCAGCTTGCGATGGAAGAGGCGGACGTTATTATTTTTGTCACGGACGCACGCAGCGGCGTCACGCAAGATGATGAAATGATTGCGGGGATGCTTCGTCGCACAGGGAAACCGGTGGTGCTGGCCGTGAATAAAGTCGACAGTCCGAATCAGGAAGCGGACGTCTACGAATTTTACAATCTGGGACTGGGCGATCCGCAGGGTATTTCCGCCGTGAATCATCTCTCTTTTGGCGATTTGCTGGATCGAATCATTTCTTATTTTCCGCCGGTGGAAGTGCGCGATGAAAATGCGCCGATTCGTGCGGCGATCATCGGGCGCCCGAATGTGGGGAAATCCACGCTCATCAATGCGCTTTTAGGTTATGAACGTTCGCTTGTCGCCGATGAATGGGGCACGACGCGTGACGCGGTGGATTCGCTTTGGAAATACCAAGGGAAAGAATTCATCCTGGTCGATACGGCCGGGATGCGGCGCAAGGGGAAAATCACCGATACGCTGGAGCATTACAGCGTCATTCGCTCGATTCGTGCCATTGATAATTGCGATGTCGCCGTGCTGCTTTTGGATGCCGTCGATCAGGTGACGGAGCAGGATAAACGCATTGCCGGCTATGTGCACGAAGCGGGAAAAGGGCTGATTCTTCTCGTCAATAAATGGGACAAAGTCGAAAAAGACACGAATACCATGGTGCATTACACCGAAGATATCCGAAAAGCATTGCCTTTTGCGCCCTACGCGCCCGTTCTCTACGGGTCGGCGCTTACGAAGCAGCGTATTCATCGATTGGCCGAATTGCTCGAATTTGTCGCCGATCAGCACAGTATGCGGATTTCCACCGCTGTCCTGAATGATTTGCTCGACGATGCGAAAATGGTGTATCCGCCGCCGGCCCATGCGGGACGTGTCGCCAAAATTTATTACATGACCGAAGTCGGCATTCGTCCGCCGACATTCGTCCTCTTTGCCAATGATGCGAATTTGATTCATTTCTCCTACATACGCTTTTTGGAAAACCGGTTGCGAGAATCTTTTGGGTTTGAAGGAACGCCCATTCGGATTGTCGTGCGAAGCAAAAAGGATGAGGGTGACGTATGACGACGGCATTTTTGTGTCTTCTGGCCTATCTGATCGGCTCGATTCCTTGCGGGTATCTGATAGGGAAATGGGTATACAGGACCGATTTGCGCAATGTCGGCAGCGGCAATATCGGCGCGACCAATGCCTATCGCGCTTTCGGTCTTCCGGCAGCGACTGCCGTGCTTTTGGGCGATTTGGCCAAAGGCATTTTGGCTGTGTGGTTCGGTGAGCCGGATACGGAAACGGCGCTTCTTTGCGCGATTTTCGCTTTGATTGGAAACGATTGGTCCGTATTTTTGAAATTCAAAAGCGGTCGCGGCGTGGCGTGCGGTCTCGGCCTGTTTCTTTATCTTTGCTCGGCGGCGGCGGGGATCGGCTTGGCCCTTTGGGGCGTCATTTTTGCGGTGACGCGTTTAGTTTCCTTGGCTTCCGTCTGTGCGGCGGCGTGTATTCCGGTTTTTGTGTGGCTCGTAGGATATGATGCGCCTTACATTTGGTTTTCCATAGCGGCAGCGGCGATTGTAGTCGGGAAACACAAGGACAACATCGGACGATTGCTTCGCGGAGAAGAAAAGAAAATCACGAGGCAGAAAACGGATTTGTGATACGATACGAGTAGAAAGCTCACTGCTGACTTTTGTCATCCGACGCTGGCGTCGTATGTGTAAAAACGTTCTGTCAAAGACACATTAAAAAATTCGTGGGAGGTGATTCACATGAAAATCGCAATGATCGGTGCCGGAAGCTGGGGGACGGCCATGGCGCGCCTTTTAGCGGCGAGAAATGAAGATGTTTGGCTCTATTGCAGAAATTCCGATATGGCGCAGCAATTGCGGGAAACGCATGAGAATGAGACTTATCTGCCCGGTGTGAAAATTCCGGAGACCGTCCGTATTACGAGCGATTTGGAAGAAGCGGCGCGGGGCGCGGAATGTGTTATTCTGTGCACGCCGGCGGGGGCAGCGGCCAAAACTTGCGAAAGCCTTCTGCCGTATCTGACCAAAGATGTGACCATTGCCTCCGCTTCCAAAGGATTGGCTGATGACAGCGGACGTCGTATTTCCGAAGGGATCGGCGAGATACTTGCGGGGAAAACAGAGCGAGTCGTCGTCATTTCCGGACCGAATCATGCCGAAGAAATCGGACGCGGCTGCCCGGCGGCCACTGTGGCGGCCGGTACGAATGAGGCCGCCGTCGAGCTCATTCAAGATATTTTTATGGGTCCCGTTTTTCGCGTGTATCGCAGTGATGATATCATTGGGGTGGAATACGGCGGCAGTCTGAAAAATATCATCGCGATTGCTTGCGGTCTTCTGGACGGACTTCGCTTCGGGGACAACAGCCGCGCGGCACTGATGACGCGGGGGCTTGTGGAAATGACGCGCTTCGGCACCCATTACGGCGCGAAAATGAGCACATTCTTCGGCCTGTCCGGCATGGGGGATCTCGTGGCGACCTGCATCAGCGAGCACAGCCGCAATCATAGAGCCGGCGTCCTGTTGGCGCAGGGGAAAACGATTGATGAAATCTTGTCCGGCACCCAAATGGTCGTCGAAGGCGTGCGGACGACGCGCATCGTGCATGACATTGCCGAAAAAGAGGGAATCAGTATGCCGATCACCCACGAAATGTATCACGTGATTCGCGGAGATTACACGCCGGCCGAAGCCATCGAGCATCTGATGAACCGTGCGAAAAAAGCGGAAACGGAAGAGCACCTTCCCGGAAGCGAACTCAATTTGTAAAGCAACCGTGGATAACGCGTGCTTCGATCCGGAGGCACATCGCGGCGTTGTCCGTTTTTCGTAAACCGTGGATTGCGCGTAAGAAATTTAGTCGTTACATCCATGTGCGGGACGGTAAACGGACAACGCCGAGTGCGAAATGTCGCCGACGGTCTTTTTGAATTGAAGATATTTCAAACTATGATATAATACGTAGGTAGAAACCATGCTGAGAATCATTGGAGGCAGCGCCAAGGGCACCGTCCTGTCCGCGCCGGCCGGTCTTGCGACGAGACCGACGTTGGGAAGGACACGGGAAAGCATTTTCAATGTACTCGCCAATGTGGGTATTTTGGAAACCCGCGTCTTGGACATCTTTGCCGGGACCGGTGCCATGGGTCTCGAAGCCCTCTCGCGCGGCGCGAAAAGTGCCACATTCATCGATAAAGCGACCGGAAGCCTCTTGCGGGAAAACGCGCGGAAATGCCATGTCGAAGCGCGAGCGGAAATAGTGGCATGGGACGCCGCGGCGGCGACTTCCTCTCTTCGCGGTCGTTCGTATGATTATGTTTTTATGGATCCGCCCTATCAAAAAGGCTATATCCGGACCATACTGACGCAAGTCTTGGCAGCGGACATCTTGGCAGACGGCGCGATTCTCGTCGTAGAGCACCATGCAGACGAGCCTATTGGGCTCGATTCGTATGGCGATAGATTGTCCGTATGGAAACAAAAACAGGCGCGCGACACCTGCGTGACCTATCTGCACTACACAAAACAAAGGTGAATTCATGAAAATAGCCATTTGCCCCGGGAGCTTCGATCCCGTCACATACGGGCATCTCAATATCATCGAAAGAAGCGCGGCGCTCGTCGATCGACTCATCGTCGCCGTCTTCGTCAATCCCAATAAAAAAAGCATGTTCACCATGGGAGAGCGGCTCGATATGCTTCGGGAAGTCACGAAAGACTATCCGAACGTCGAAGTCGACGCCTTTGAAGGACTTTTGAACGAATACGCCGAAGCGAAACAGTGCCGCCTGCTTATTCGCGGCCTGCGCGCTTTCAGCGATTTCGAATACGAATTTCAGCGGGCGCTTTTATTGAAACAAGTCGCGCCGCGTCTTGAAACGGCCTTTTTCATGACAGAAGGGAAATACTCCTATCTATCTTCCACCGGCGTCCGAGAACTCGCTTGCTTCGGCGGCGATCTCAGCCAGCTGGTGCCCCCCTATGTCGAACAAGTCATCCGGAAAAAATTTCCATTCAAAAAAAGTGAGGCGTAAACAATGGACACAAAGAAATTATTGGCAGAGCTGGAAAGTGTCGTAAAGAACGCGGGCGACGTCCCCTTCACCAATAAAAAAATGGTGGACAAGGAAGACATCATCCGCATCATCGACGCCATCAATCAATCCCTGCCCAATGAGCTAGACAATGCGAAACGCGTCGTGGCCGACAAAGAACGCATCCTCCTCGAAGCCGAGAAAAAAGCCGATGACCAGATTGCGCAGGCCAAAGACTACATCGCCCGTATCACCGATGAAAATGAACTTGTGAAACAGGCGCAGGATCGTGCGAATCAGATTGTTACGTCCGCAAACCAAGCGGCGGAAGAATTGGAAACAAAATCCGTCACCTATGCGAGCGACGTCATGAAATATGTGGAAACACAGCTCGAAGATATGTTGGAAACCCTCAAAAAGAATCACCAAAGCCTGATTGATTCCAATGCCAATCGGACAAAGCAATAAGAAGCCCCCATTCATACCGGCCTTCCGATGACAGATTTTAATCTGCTGTCGGGAGGCCGGTATTTTTGTGCGTTTTTTGTATTTGTACTTGGTGCAGTATGCCGTTTTCGGATGATATAATCAAGGAAATATCTTGGGAATCATAAAGAGGAGGAAAGAGGATGAGCCGAAAAGTGACGGAAGAAAACGATTTCGAATTGGGGCTGTTTGGCGGGGAAGACGAGACGGAAGAGGTCGCGGAAGTTCATCGCGAGCTGGACATCGTGCGCTTCCAAGCACTCGAAAAGCAGACTGTTTCCAATCCCGTGGAATTGTTTCAAGGATTCAAAGTGCTGCGCGTGATTACGTTTTCCTCCAGCGAAAGCATGATTCGGAATATGATTCGGCATTTTGAAGATGCGGAAATTATTTTCGGGAACGAAAAAGTTCTCGGAAACTTGAATGACAAGCTTGCGGTGCAATATGCGACCATCAAAAAACTGCAATCCGAGAATAAAGCAGGGAACGATCTGATTGTGAAACGAATCGGCGACGGGACATTGTCGCTCTATGTCACGAAACTCAACAGTTATACCAGTCACCAGAAAATTTTCCTGCTGTCCGACGATGCGGCCAATCGGTATCGTGTAATCACCGGCAGCGCTAATTTTTCGCAGAAAGCATTCGGTGGCGAGCAGCTGGAAATTATCAATGTGGCCGATGATTTCCGGACATATGAAATTTATCGCGATTTGTATGAAAAGACGAAACTTTTGAGCACGTGGGAAATTTCAAAAGACACGATTCGGGAATTGGCGCTGGATAAATTGGAAGAATTGCCGGCCGTCCAAGAGGTGAAGACGGTCAAGACGCTGATTGTCGAAGAAGCGCCGCAAGAGGCAAAAGTCGACAGCTACCATTTGCCGATGCAGGAATGGAAACAGTTCATGCGAGAGAAAAATCTTGATTTGAATCAATTCATCCAAAAGCAAAAAGGAATTCGGCTGCTGGCTTACGAAAATGTAAAAAAATTCGCGGCGGATGCCAAAGCGGCGTTTACGGCGAAAGAAGAAGTGCTGCGGGTCTATCCGCAATTTTGGTTTGACGTCGATAAAAACACGGTCTTTTTCAACGGAGAACCGGTGGATTTGGACAACATTTCGGAAGGTGACGTAAAAAACGATATTTCTCTCTTCCGAGAATTTTTTGACGGATATTTTGATCCGGAATGTGAATTTACGGGAGATATTCCAAACGGCGTCAAGAAATACTATGCGACGGTGAATTTCGCGTTTTGCGCGCCTTTTATTTCCGTCACGCGCGCCCGCTGTCCGGTCGGGGTCGAAGTGATCAATTTCCCGATGTTTCTCTTGCTGCACGGCATCACGAATGCGGGGAAAACGTTTTTGACGCGTTTTATTTTGCATACGATGTTCAATGAATACAATGTGAATATCGACGGGAAAAACGGATTGATTCGCTCCGCCAGCGCGAAAGACAATGCACCGGCTGAATTGCAAAAGAAGATCCAGGCTTGCAAAGGGCTGCCGCTTGTCGTCGATGAGCTGGAGAGCAAAAATTGGCGCAGCTACGGGGAACGTTTCATCAAAACCGATTACATTTTGGACGAACATCTCTCCCCGGTCATTTTCACGACGAACGGGATCGGCGCGATTGACGAAGCGCTGAATAAACGGACGGTGTCCTTTGATATCAAGATGAAGACCGGCCGAAACAGCAATCTGAAAACGAATCGGAGAATGGGCTGTCTGCAGAAGATGACCGGTGCTTTGTACAAATTGTATTTGAAAGAAATGCTCGCGAAATATCCGACCTATCTGGAATCGCTTTCGGATGAAACGAGAAAAGAGCCGCCGGATCTCTTGGCGCTGTCATCAAAAATTTTGAAGGCGATTTTTGCGCATTACGGCTTTGCGGATGAGCGTTTTATCGATGTCTATGATCGCTATTACTATCTCAAAACGGCCAATACGGAAGAAAATATCAAAGACCTGACGGATCTTTATACGAAATACAGTGACGAATGGGTCATCAATCGGAAACACAATTTCATCCGAATCAATTTTGAAAAATGGTACCAGGCGCGGGATTTCCAAAATAAATACGGCTCCGAGCTGGTCCAATACGTCGCTGGGCAGCCTTTTGTGACGATGGATCTGAAGAAGATGGAGGACTATCTGGGCATTACCATCGGAAAAGAGAAAAGTTGGTGGAAGATTTGGGATAAAGATTGAAAGGCCTTGTGTTATCTTCGAGGCAGTCGGTTATGTCCGAAAGGGGGTGATTGCATGAAGACTTACGAAGTGTTATCTCTCATGATAGCCTTTGGAATGCTGATTGCAATCATCATTTCATCGGTGGTTTCGATTTTGAAATAATCCGCACATGAAAAAAGACCTGCTAACCACAGGTTGATTTTCCGGCCTTTTCTCGATGCTATAAACATTATGGGAAGCGCCGGTTGCTCCTCCGGGCTGTTCCATGTCTCTATTATACCCGCTTTGCTGATTTTTGCAAGGCGGGTATTTTGTTATAGGGCAGAATTGAGAATTGAGGGGAAGTGGTATCGCCCTCGGCGATGATGATTAAAAAATGTCGCGAAGCAACACCTGCACTGCTCACTGCTAACTACTAACTGCTCACTATCATCTGCCGGCTTTATTTGACAATTCTGCTCCGTTTCCATACAATACACAAGACAGCCCGGTGGCGGTCTTCCCGAAAGGGGGTGATCGCATGACGGTTTTTGAGGCTTTGTCTCTGATGATTGCCTTTGGAACGCTGATTGCCATCATCAGTTCAAGTGGGATACATAAGTAACCCATAAATGAAAAAAGACCTGCCATTCGCAGGTTGAAGGTCGGCCTTTTCTCAATAAAGTAACAATTATAGGGAAGCGCCGGTCAGAACCTCCGGGCTGTTCCATGTCTCTATTATACCCGCTTTGCTGATTTTTGCAAGGCGGGTATTTTGTTATAGGGCAGAATTGAGAATTGAGGGGCGCGGCTGATTCGCGCTTTGATTTTGGCGGCGTTTGAAAAAGCTATGTTCTCACATAGAGAGAGCATCATCCGCCTCCTTATTCCTGAAGAAGGCTAGACTTGTGGCGGCCTTCGGCCGCATTATAAAAATGTTGCAAAGCGACACCTGCACTGCTCACTGCTAATTGCTAACTGCTCACTTTCCCCGTCTGACGTTTCGACCACTATGAGTCGCACGGCCAACGGCCGCCGGAACTTCCCTCTCTTTCCAAAAATTGACAATGGCGGTATAATAAAGAAGCATAAGAAGGACGAAGGACATCCGTTTTGCGATGCGGAGCCTTTTGACTTCTGTGTGCGTTCCGGCGTATGGAGAAGCGGAACTCAATAGGAAGCTGACGAGATTTCTTTCGTGAGCCGATTTCGTGCTATGGCAGAGCCTTGGTGCTTTGCGGATGCCTTTTGGCGTTCCCCGAAAAGAATAAGACCGGAGGGCGGCGACGCTTTGGCGGCAGCCGGCCTCGGTCGGCTCTTTTGGTGCGGGTGAGCACGAATCGCGCGCGGAGAGACATCTCGGGCACCCTCGCGGGCGTTTTGACGGAAATACAGGTGGCCTTCCCTTGTAAGGAGACCGGCCTCTCATCCTTGAAACACAAAGCGCTGCGGGGTACGTGGGCGTTTGGCGAAAGCGCCGAGGGAATCGTCATCCGATTTTGGGATCGGGTGCCGATTCCGTCGGCGGATTTCTTGCGTCGCCCGCGGCTTTTGGAGTATCGATTCGGCGTATTGTCGGAAATGCACATTTCCGATGATACGCCGATTTTTTTGTGGGAAATTTTACGCAACTTCTTCTCAGATTTTTCCGGGAAATATTCGGTTGGATTGAACCTTTCCATTGAGGTGGTGGGAGTATGATTGTGGATCATTAAAGTGGGCTTGCATAGAGCTTGATGGGCTTTTGTGTCAGGGGCGAGACGTTGGCAGTTAGCAGTTAGCAGTTAGCAGTTAGCAGTTGGCTTTGGGTGTCAGGCTCGAGATAGCTGTTAGTTGTTAGCTGTTAGCTATTAGATAAAAGCGGCCGAAGGCCGCCACCGGTCAGCCCTCTTTTGAAGACAACCTTCCGGTGGACGGTTGCCAGTGGCGCGAAGCGCCGGATGATGGGACGCCGAAGGCGTTTCAAAGATCGTCGCCGCAGGCGACACCTGAACTGCTAATTACTAACTACTAACTGCTCACTTTTCACATCTATCGAATCGCACGGTAAACGGATGGAAGACGTCTCGACCTCGATGACGTACGCAAGCCTATCAGCACAAAACTCAAATATCAATTCTCAAATCTCAATTCTGTTTTTCATATAAAGGAGACAAAATCATGAAAGACAAAAACAAAAATCGCTTAATGAAGGCGGGGATTTTGGCGTTGCTCTTGGCGATGTCCGGTGGGCAAGCCTGGGCATCGGTGGTGATGCCGGAAGGCGACAATACGGCTTCTGCGGATGGCGCTGTAGCGATGGGGCTGGGTAACAATGCGCAGGGTGATGGTGCAGTAGCGATGGGTAGAGATAATACTTCAAATCTAGGTACTGCGGTTGGGAATAGCAATAAGGCAAATAACTCCAGCATAGCGTTTGGTAATGGAAACCAGGCTATTGGTGAATTGTCGGTTGCTATAGGAGGCAGTAATCTCTCTGCTGCTGGCGGCGGTTCAGCATTAGGGTGGGGATCTTGGACGTATCAGACGAACTCTACCGCATTGGGGTTTTATGCGCGCATTTATAACGGTACCAACGAGGATCAGCGTGCAGGTGGCTCAGGCGCTACGGCAATCGGGACACATGTTGCGGTAACTAGCAATAATGGTACTGCAATGGGTTATAAGGTATCGGCTGCCGGTGTTGGCTCCTTTGCGGCAGGTTCGGGGACGGATGACGGGATTAATGGGTCCGATCTGAGTGTGATAAAAGGGACTAGAGAGACGGAGAATTATGGCAGAACTTTATCAAAAGGGAACTTTTCTATTGCGGTCGGATATATAACGCGGGCGGAAGGTACGGCATCTGTGGCTGTCGGTGCGGCAGAAGAGGGCTTGGCAATAACAGTGACGGATAGAAAGCAAGAGGGGGGTTCGTGGGTACCGACAGATAGCTCGGAATGGAAATATTGGCAAAATGATAAAGAGATAAGCTATGATGCATATGTAGCGCGGTTGACTATGGCCAAGGGCGAAAATTCCACGGCCATAGGGACTGCCAGTCAAGCGACACAAAAGGGCTCCGTGGCCGTCGGGACGTATGCTGCGGCTACCGGAACTTATGCGGTCTCTATCGGCGCCGGTGCAAGTGCCGATAATAAGCAGACCGCCAGTGGCGCGAATGCGATTGCTTTGGGCTCCGGGAATACAGCTTCCGCTGCCAGAGCAACGGCGGTCGGGTATCACAATATCGCCAAAACACAAGATTCTGTCGCCATCGGCGCTTACAATAATGCAACGGGGCAGAATGCGCTGGCTATCGGTTACGGGAATAGCGATAGTGAACAGCAAGCTGTTTCGGGTAGCTATGCGCAGGGCGTCGGGTTTCGGAATACGGCTTCGAATACTCGATCAGTTGCGTATGGTTATTTGAATACGTCTTCCGGATTGGAAGCGGTTTCTTTCGGTACCGGTAATAAGGCGCAGGGGAGTGGCTCAATCGCTATCGGATCCGGGACATTGAGCAGTGATGGTAAATCGGTGACGACCTATCAGGAGGCTATCGGAAATTACTCGGTGGTGGTCGGGAATTCCAATATCGCAAATTCTGCAAACTCACAGGCGATTGGCAGCAGTAATACGGTCAAAGGTTCTCGGGCGATTGCTTACGGGTATTCCAATAAAGTGTATGTTGAAACAGATACGGCGCAGACGGAGGCGGACGACGCGATTGCCATCGGTTCATCCAATAAAGCACAAGCCCAGGAAGCTGTCGCAATTGGTTCGAACAATAATGCAAGTGGTGTTCGTTCTTTGGCTATCGGTGGAAAGGCTGTTTCGGCGCAAGGGGTGGTTCCGGTAGAAAACCAAGCCAAAGGTGCAGGTTCTATGGCTTTGGGTCTTTCCAATGTTTCATATGGATCGTATTCGGTCGCGGTCGGTACGGGAAACGAGACCGGTCAATCAAGTACCACCTCGAGTTGGGGTTGGAAGGCTGTTGCCGTCGGTTTTTTGAATAAAGCGCAGACGGATGGGTCTATTGCTATCGGCAGTAGCAATACATCGGTAAGTCAATATGCTATTGCGATGGGGTCTGCCAATACAGCAACAGCAAATTATTCGCAGGCTATAGGCGGTAGCAATGTTGTCAATGGGCTATATTCCATTGGTTACGGGTATGCCAACAAAGTGTATGCGGGGACGGATGCGGCGCAGACGGCAGTGGACAATGCAATCGCCATTGGGAATACGAATAAAGTTAATACAGAATATTCCGTTTCCGTCGGGTTTGAAAATGTAGCGACAGGAGGCAACCAAGAAAACAAAGCTATCGCGATGGGAACTTGGAATAAAGCTTCCGGTTTGAGTGCGATTGCCATCGGTGCGGGTACAAGTAACGGCGATCCGCAGACGGCGGACGGCGCTTATGCAATCGCGCTTGGGAATGCGCAGACGGCAAAGGGCACGGCGGCTATTGCGGTAGGGAATGCAAACAAGGCGCTTTCCAATAACTCTTTTGCGATTGGCTCAGGCAATAATGCTTTTGCGGATAATGCATTGGCCTTGGGCGGCGGGAATAAGACGCTTGGTGAGGCTTCTATGGCTTTCGGACTTGGAAATGAGGTCATTTCTAAAAACAAAAATGATTCTGCCACAACCGGTTATGTAGAGACGGCAAACTCGATGGCGCAGGGTCGGAACAACCATGTTTACGGCTCGAATTCCATTGCTATGGGGAATGCAAACTTTATCGGTGGGACGCGGACGAAAGTCTCCGAAGATTCTCCGGAGACGGATACATTCATTATTGCAGACAAGTCGGATGTCACGCTGGCTTTCGGTGTGAGAAATACGGCGGCGATTGGGAGGACGAAGTTGCTGGATACGGCGGAGAAGGCTCTCGAAGATAAGAAGACGGATCGCACGTCTATTGTTCAGTTAGTCAAGCTGTATGCAGGGGATGACCAGGCCGGGCAGGATTTTATCAAAAAAGTGGAGGAGATTGATCCAGGCTTAACTGATGCCGAATGGATAGATAAATTGCGCGAGAAAATAGAAGAGGCGCCGCAGGATGCTTATAAGTTAGCATACAACACAGCTATTGAGGAAGGAGCAACTGAAGAGAAAGCTCAGGCAGCCGGTAAATACGCAAAGGCTATTGCTGAGCAAAAAATTGCTTCATCGACTGTCTGGGATGGACATGGGATGCTCATCGGGGAAGGTAATGAGGTATACGGGACGAAATCGCTCGGATTCGGTACAGATAACAAGGTTCATTCTATCGGCTCTATCGTGCTCGGTGGCAACAATATCGTCGGAGATTACACGCAGGATGAAACGACGAAGGCATATACGACTGATGATGATGCGCGTGATTTCATGGATATGGCGATTGGGACGAAGAATACGATTAAAGGCTCGCTCAATGTCTCGATGGGGATCGGGAATGAAACCTATGGCACACAGACGGTTTCTGTCGGGATGAATACCATCGGGAAGGACAGTGTGGACGAAGATGGTAAAAAAATAGGCAGAGTCACGGCCGGGCTGGCTTACGGGCTGAATAATGAGGTTTATTCCGATAAATCTGTCGCAATCGGCGGGACGAATGTGGTCAATGCGCAGGAGGGGATCGGTACGGATGTGTCGAATCCGACGCAAACGACCACAATTAAGGCCGGGGAGTCGCTGGCTTTCGGACTTGGAAATACTGTCAATACGTCTCAGGCAATCGTCATCGGCGGTGGGAATACTGTCGGCGCGTCGGCGGATACGGCTGCGACGGTGGGTGCAAATGATGCGGTGACATTGTCCGGTCGCGAAGTGGTGATCGGTGTCGGGAGCAATATCGGTCAGAATGCGGGTCAGTCGACGGCTCTGGGCGGTGCGAATACGGTCAGTGCGGCGAATTCCGTGGCTCTCGGCTTCGGGGCGCAGGTTTCTGCTTTGAACGCGCAGGCACTCGGTGCCGGGGCGAATGCGAAGGGGCTGAATTCGGTCGCTTTGGGTGCCGGGTCTTCGACGACAGCGAATCAGTTCGATACGGTTTCTGTCGGCGGGGCGCAGGTGGATGGCTCGGTGTTGCGGCGCCGGATCATCAATGTCGCGTACGGGCAAGGAACCAATGATGCGGCAGCGTATGGTCAGATTGCGAAATTGAATCAGCCGTTGAATTTCAATGCCGAGGATAGCACGCAAAAAATCACGACGAATGGCGGCGATACGGTCGCGACGCTTACAATTGAGACCGGTGATGTCGCTGCGGGGGATACCGGTTTCACGTCCGGCGATACGGTGTATTGGGCGATTAAAAATATGGCGTCTATCGTCGATTATGATAAGAATTACAAGGCGAACGGCGATCATTATTTGTCGACGGATTTCAATCAGACTTTCACGAAGAAGGGGAAGGATTCTGCGGCGTACGGGTACAATGCGAATGCGCAGGGGGATAATTCGGTCGCTATCGGGGCCGGCTCTGTCGCGACGGAGGATGATACGTTTGCGGTCGGGAGCAGCACGAGCAAGCGTCGGATCGTGAATGTAGCGGCGGCGACGAAGGCCGGCGAAGCGACGGTGTATGAGCAGATTGCGGCGAAGGGTCAGATCGTTTCCGGTGCGAGTATCACGGAACCGGCGGACGACGAAGAAGACAAGAGGACAAATGTCATCCGTGACAATGCGGGTAATACGCTCGTGACGATCAAGACGTATGATGCGTCGAAACCGAAATATGATCCTTTGGATCCGGCCACGGAAGACCAGAGTGATGCGTATGTCACCTATGGGGGCATGAAATCTTCTGTCACGAATATCGTCAATGAAAATACGATTGTCGATTTCGATAAGGATTACAAGACGAGTGAGAAACATTGGCTGTCGACGGATTTCGATTTGGATATCGATGACAGCACGAAGGGGACGGACTCGGCGGCGTATGGCTACGGGGCCAAGGCGTCGGGAAATAATTCCGTGGCTCTTGGGGCGAATTCTATCGCGACGGATGCGAATACCGTTTCCTTCGGGCATACGGCGGACGATACCAATCCGGCGACGGGCGAGGTATACGGCAGTGCGCTCAATCGCACGCTGACGAATGTGGCGTATGGGTCTTCGCAATATGACGGCGTGGCGTTTGGGCAGATTCTGCAGAAATCGGATGCAGGGACGAGCTATGTGGTCGATAAAGATCACAATACGGTCGAGCTGAAAGCGAATGATGGGACAACGCTGGCAACCATCGATGTCCAATTCCCCGAATACAATCCGGAAGAAGCAGTGGATCCGTTTATTCAGAGAAGTGATGAGAATCACTGGATTGATGTCAAGTGGAACAACAAAGATGGTGCGACGGTTGTCCGCGGTGAAAACTCGGTAGCTCTCGGCTACCAAGCGAATGCGCAGGGAAATAACTCGGTGGCACTCGGCTACGGTTCCATTGCGACGGAAGCGAATACCTTCTCCGTCGGCAGCACGGAGAGTACGCGCAAGATTGTGAATGTGGCAAATGGTACGGACAATACGGATGCGGCCACGTACGGGCAGCTGGCGGATGCGCAGAAGCAGGAAAACGGAAGCTACAAAGTCTACGAAGCGGATGATGACGGCATCGTGACCATCAAGACGAATGATGATAATGTTGCGTTCAAATTCTATGCAGGAAACGGCGGCTCCGGCACGTCCATCGTCGATTACGATAAGAATTACGGCTCGACGGAGGGTGATCATTGGCTGTCCACCGATTTCGGAAACAAAGCCAATGTCGATCACGGCGCTGACTCCACGGCGTACGGCTACGGCGCGAATGCGAAGGGCGATCAATCTGTCGCACTCGGCAAGGACGCGAAGGCGGAAGGCACTGCCTCTATCGCTGTCGGCGAAGGGGCTTCTGTGACGGGGACAAGCTCGATCGCACTCGGCGACGGCGCTTCTGTGACCGGAAATAATTCGGTTGCAATCGGTGACGGCTCGAAGGCGACGGGCAATAATGAAGTTTCCTTCGGTACATCCGATAGCAAGCGGAAACTGACGAATGTCGCGGAAGGCGAAAAACTCGGCGAAGTCGCTGTGTACGATCAGATTGCGGCGAAGGGACAGACCGTTTCCGGTGCGGATATCACGGATGGCAGCAAGGACCAGACAAATGTCATCCGTGACAATGCGGGCAATGTGCTCGTGACAATCGCGACGGCAGATCCTAATGCGACCCCGACGGAAGAGGATAAGACGAAGGGCACCAAATATATTACGGAAAGTTATTTCTATAAGAACATGGAGCAGACGGTCATCGATGTCGTCGAAGAAAATTCGATTGTCGATTACGACAAGAATTACAAGGCGAGCGGCAATCATTGGCTCTCGACGGATTTCGATCAGGAATTCGACACCAAGGGGCGGGATTCCACCGCGTACGGCTATGGCGCGAATGCGCAGGGTGCCAATTCGGTGGCGCTCGGCTCGGGTTCCGTCGCGACGGAAGATAACGAAGTGTCTTTCGGTAATGCCAATTTGCAGAGAACGCTGACGAATGTGGCATACGGCTCCTCGCAGTATGAGGCGGCGACGTATGGCCAGATCATGGAAGCAGATCAGACATTCAATGTCAGCCAGACAAACAATACGGTCAAACTGAAAGCGAATGACGGGACGACGCTTGCGACAATTGATGTTCAGCTCCCCTATGATCCGATTACGGATCCCTTCATCCAGAGAAGCGACGGCGATCATTGGATTGACGTGAAATGGAACGAAGGCGACGGCACGAGTGTCGTCCGTGGTGAAAACTCCGTGGCCCTCGGTTATAAGGCCAATGCGCAGGGCAATAACTCCGTGGCGCTCGGCTACGGTTCCATTGCGACGGAAGCGAATACGTTCTCCGTCGGCAGCGCAAATAGCACACGCAAGATTGTGAATGTCGCGGCCGGCACGGCCAATACGGATGCGGCCACTTACGGACAGTTGACGGATGCGCAGAAGCAGGAAAACGGAAGTTACAAAGTCTACGAAGCGGATGATGACGGCGTTGTGACCGTTCTGACGAACAATGGCGATGTCGCGTTCAAAATTGCGGGCGGCACCGGTTATGTCGATCCCAGCGAAATCCTGCTTAAAAATCAGACCGTTTCCTTGAAGACGACGACGGGCGACGACAAGGATAAGACGAATGTGCTCCGCGCGAAAGACGGCAAGACCATCCTCGCGACGTTCGAAAAGGGCAGTGTCGAGACGGATAGCACTGGGTTTGTTTCCGGTGGCGATGTCTATAATGCGATTGCGGCGAAGAATCAGACATTCAATGTCAGCAAAGATAATAATACGGCCAAAATCCTGGCAAATGACGGGACGACGCTGGCGACAATCAATGTCCAGTTCAATGGTGATCCGGATGATCCGTTCATCCAGAGAAGCGACGGCGATCATTGGATAGACGTGAAGTGGAATGAAGGTGACGGCACGAGTGTCGTTCGCGGTGACAATTCCGTGGCGCTCGGCTACAAAGCGAATGCGCAGGGTGATAACTCCGTAGCACTCGGCTACGGTTCCATTGCGACGGAAGCGAATACGTTCTCCGTCGGCAGCGCAAATAGCACGCGCAAGATTGTGAATGTCGCGGCCGGCACGGCCAATACGGATGCGGCGAATGTCGGTCAACTCTTGAATAGCGGAACGTATGATTCTAAGGCCGGGACGATTACATTTAGCAATAAAGCCGGTGATGAGGTCTTTACGGTTGATGGTCTTGGTATTGGCACCGGTGATGTCAAGAAGGGCGATATCGCGAAGCTCGGACAGACTGTTTCCCTGAAGACGACGACGGGCGAAGCCAAAGATAAGACGAATGTCATTCTCACGAATGATGGCGATGTGATTGCAACCTTCGAAAAGGGCAGCGTTGCGACAGGGAATACGGGCTTCGTTTCCGGCGGCGATGTCTATAATGCGATTGCGGCGAAGAATCAGACATTCAATGTCAGCAAAGATAATAATACGGCCAAAATCCTGGCAAATGACGGGACGACGCTGGCGACAATCAATGTCCAGTTCAATGGTGATCCGGATGATCCGTTCATCCAGAGAAGCGACGGCGATCATTGGATTGATGTGAAGTGGAATGAAGGTGACGGCTCGGATGTGAAGCGCGGTGAAAACTCTGTGGCCCTCGGCTACAAGGCGAATGCGCAGGGTGATAACTCCGTGGCACTCGGCTACGGTTCCATTGCAACGGAAGCGAATACGTTCTCCGTCGGCAGCGCAAATAGCACGCGCAAGATCGTGAATGTCGCGGCCGGCACGGCCGATACGGATGCGGCGAATGTCGGTCAGCTCTTGAATAGCGGAACGTATGATTCTAAGGCCGGGACGATTACATTTAGCAATAAAGCCGGTGATGAGGTCTTTACGGTTGATGGTCTTGGTATTGGCACCGGTGATGTCAAGAAGGGCGATATCGCGAAGCTCGGACAGACTGTTTCCCTGAAGACGACGACGGGCGAAGCCAAAGATAAGACGAATGTCATTCTCACGAATGATGGCGATGTGATTGCAACCTTCGAAAAGGGCAGCGTTGCGACAGGGAATACGGGCTTCGTTTCCGGCGGCGATGTCTTCAGTGCGATTGCGAAGAAGGGGCAGAGCATCAGCGGCAAAAACAATGTCATCATGGCCAATGACGGCAGCGCGCTGGCGACCATCGAGACGGCCGATCCCACGGTCATCAATAAGGAAGGCGATAAGTACATCACCGAAGAGTATTTCTACACGAATTTGGAGAAATACGGTGATACCATCATCAATCAGAATACGATCGTCGATTTTGACAAGGATTATAAAACGAGCGGCGATCACTATCTGTCCACGGATTTCGATAAGGAAAATGTCGAGCACGGGAAAGACTCCGCGGCTTACGGCTACGGTGCGAATGCGAAGGGCGATGAATCTGTCGCCATCGGCAAGGATGCGGTCGCAGAGGGTAAGGGCTCTATCGCGATCGGCTCCGGGTCTGTCGCGACGGGCGATAACGAAGTTTCCTTCGGGACGGCGGACAATAAGCGCAAACTGACGAATGTCGCGGAAGGGACGGCGCTCGGCGATGTCGCCGTGTATGATCAGATTGCGGCGAAGGGTCAGAAGATCAATGGCGACAATACGAATATCATGGCCAATGACGGCAAGACTGTCCTCGTGACGATTGAGACGGCCGATCCCGATGTGAAACCGACGGACGAAGAGAAGAACGGCAATAAGTACATCACGCAGAAGTATTTCTTCAAGAATCTGGAAGAATACGGTGATACGCTCATCGAAGAGAATACGATTGTCGATTTCGATAAGGATTACAAAGAGAGCGGCAATCACTATCTTTCCACGGATTTCGATAAGACTTTTGCGACGAAGGGGCTCGACTCCACGGCGTACGGCTACGGCGCAAATGCGCAGGGGAACAATTCCGTGGCCATCGGCTCCGGGTCTATCGCGACGGAAGCGAATACGTTCTCCGTCGGCTCTGAAGGTAATGAAAGAAAGATTGTGAATGTGGCGACCGGTACCGCGGTGACGGATGCGGCGAATGTCGGTCAGATTGCGGCGCACGGGCAGGATCTGAATATTAACGGTCTCAAGAATACGGAATATCTATATGATGAAAACGGGGCTTTGATTGCCAAGATCAGTGTCCAGGGTCTCCCGAATCCGGATTCCGGTTTCTCTATCGTCGATTTCAGTAAGAATGAACATTGGCTCTCCACGGATTTCGATATCACGGGCGTGAAGCACGGTGTGGAATCCACAGCTTTCGGCTACAAAGCGGAAGCGGCAGGTGAAAGAGCGACGGCGATCGGCTACGGAAGCAAGGCGGAAGCGGATCACTCGACGGCTGTCGGCTATGGCAACGAAGCGACGGGCGAACACAGCACGGCGGTCGGTGACGAGAATAAGACGGGCGGCGACAAGAGTGCGGCGTACGGCTATCACAACGAAGCGTCCGGCGATAATTCCACGGCGATTGGCACCTACAGCAAAGCGGAAGGGGACAACTCTGTGGCTATGGGTAACGGCGCGGAAGCCAAGGCGGATAACTCTATGGCTTTCGGTACGGGCTCTGTGGCCGATGAAGAGAAGACGGCGTCCTTCGGGCACAAAGATGCTGATGGAAACTGGGAAGACGGCTATCGTATTACCAATATCGCAGACGGCAAAGATGCGCATGATGCGGCGACTGTCGGCCAGGTGAATAAGATTTACGACGAAATCGGAAACCGGACGAAATATTTCAATTACGATGAAGACCAACCGGCCATCATCATCGGCGATCCGGAGAAGAATATCGCGGACGGCAAGAACACCACGTCCATCGGCTTTGAAACGGAAGCGAAGGGCGAAGGGGCGACGGCCATCGGCGATGCCGCCAAAGCGACCGGCGATCATAGCACGGCGCTCGGCTACAACAGCAAAGCGAACTCGAACCATGCGACGGCTCTCGGTGATCGCAACAACATCACCGGTGAATACTCCACGGGCGTCGGCGCTCTCAATACGGTGAACGGCCAGCATAGCATCGCAGCCGGCTGCGACAATGACGTCCAAGGCGATTATGCAGTGGCGCTCGGTCACAACAACAAAGTGACGGGCAACAACGCCATCGTAATCGGCAAAGACGGCACGGCCGGGAAAGACGGCATCGTCATCGGGAACAACAGCAGCGCGAAAGAAGGCTCGACGGCAATCGGCAATGACTCCGTCGCAAAGGATAGCAATGAAGTTTCCATCGGCCACTCCAAGGGTGATACCTATACAGATCCCGACAGCGGAGAAACCAAGACCTATGATTCGGATCTCAACCGCAAGATCACCCACGTGGCAGACGGTACCAGTGATCATGACGCCGCGAACGTCGGTCAGGTGAATAAGATCGGTGAACGCGTCACCGAAGTGGAGAAGAAAGTCGACGGCTTCGACAGCCGCATTTCCGACGTCGAAACCAGTTCGGGCAGAGGCATCGCCGGGGCATCCGCTTTGGCAGCCCTCCATCCGCTCGAATTCGATCCGGATGACAAAGCGTCCTTCGCGGTCGGCTACGGCCACTTCAAGTCCTCGGATGCGCTCGCTCTCGGCGCCTTCTACCGTCCGAATGAATCCGTCCTCTTCAGCGTGGGCGGTGTCCTCGGAAATGGCGAAGACCAATTCAATGCCGGCATCTCCTTTGCGCTCGGTCGTGACGACAAACGCACGCATCCGATGGGCCGCGTCGAAATGTCTCGCCGCATCCAGAGCCTCCAGCAGGAGAATGCGGGCCTGACGGACAGAATCGATCGTCTCGAACGTTTCATTGTCCAGATGGTGCAGAATGGGCAGCAGCAGAAACCGGAAGAAGCCGCGCAGCCGATTCCGACTGTTTAAGACAGTTAGCAGTTAGTAGTGAGCAGTTAGCAGTTCAGGTGGCGGCTCCGCCGCATTTATGAAATCGCGCGGAGCGCTTCCCTGAAGCCTTCCTTTGGAGAAAACCGTCCGGGGGACGATTTTCAGTAGTCCGGAGGGTCGGATGATGGGACGCGAATGCGAAAATGTCGCGGAGCGTGCCGCTTAAACTAACGGCTAACAGCCAAAAGCTAATAACTATCTTGTGCCTGACGACACAAGCCAATCATCACCTTGTTTCACACATACTTACCGTTTCCTCGGCATGAGCCGGTGATTCATATATGCATTTTTGCGGAGCTTGACTCCGCCGGTTGATCAAAGGAGAAGAGCATGGAAAAGAAATTGTTGAAAGCGGCGGTCTTTGCCGTGATGTTGGGCGTCGCGGGATCGGCGATGGCGGAGAATTACAATCCGCTCCCGACGGAGAACACGATCGATGGCGATAAGGTGAATCAGACTGTCATCGGGACCGGGAATAGAGTCGCTGGGAATGACTCGTCGGCTTATGGTAGTAACAATAAGGCTACAGCGGACGAATCGACGGCAATCGGCTATAATGCGCAGGCAAGTGCCAAAGACGCGACGGCACTTGGGAGCTATGTGGAGGCTTCGGGGCAAAATTCTCTGGCTTTGGGCTCGGGGACCAATCAGAAAAATACGACGGCCGGCGGTGCGTACTCGGTCGCTATCGGCTATTTGACGCAGGTGGCGACGGAGGCGACCAATGCGACGGCGATCGGCTATAAAGCGGATGCAAAGGCGACTAATACCATCGTGATCGGGACGGAGGCTGCTGCGACGAAAGATGCGACGAGTGGGGTCGCGCTCGGGCAGAAGAGCAATGTCAGTGCTACGAATGCGGTGGCGCTTGGCGTTTCCAGTTATGCCGCTTCGGCGGATGCGGTGGCCATCGGGTATGGCAGCCGCGTTTCTACGAATTCGGCGGATGGTCTTGCTATCGGGACGAATGCGTATGTGAAGAAAGCAGGGTCTGTCGCCATCGGCAAGGATTCGGCGGTCAGCGCGAATTCGTATAGTTCTGTGACGGATGATGTCGTTTCTTTCGGCCATACCAGTACGGATCTCAAAGTGGGTACGGATGGTAGCGATGAGCAGTATGGCAATATCTTGACAAGACGTCTGGTCAATGTGACGGCGGGGTACCAGGATACGGACGCGGTCAATTTCTCCCAGATCAAGACGACGGCGCGGACCGGCGCGGACCTTAAAAACGGGACGTATATCAAGTCCAGTCTGGAAACTGATCAGGAAACCGGTGTAACGTCTTTGAATACAGAGGGTACGGTCGGAAAGAATATCGCGGCTCTCGATGCGAAAATGGTCGCGACGAAAACGGATACCATCAATACGGTCGATTTGGGCAATAGCAACAAGATCGTTTCCAATGACGGCACAGTGCTCGCGACATTCAAGAGCTCGAAGCTGGGGGCGGAAGCGACTGAGGCTGAGAAATTGGCAGCGACGGATTTCGTGACGAACGGTGACGTGTACGCAGCGATTGCGGCGCGTGCGCAGACGGTGAATCTCGATGCTACGACGACACATACTGTTAATAATAAAACCATTTACGGGAATCAGATTGCGTCGAATGACGGCACGGTGCTCGCGACATTTGAAGTGGAAAGCGGTAATGTACCGGTCGAAGGCAGCAAGAAATTCATCAGCAGCGGGCAAGCGTATGCGGGCGATGTGAAGAAGCAGACCATCACACTCGATACCGATAAAAAGGAAAATATCATCGTCAATAATAATAAAGATGAATTGGTCACGATGCAGGCCGCGAAGTATGAGACAAACGATAAGGGTTTCGTTTCCGGCGGCTTGCTCTGGAGCCATTCCATCGCAGAGGGTCAGACACCGTCCTTTACGACGACAAGCACGGGAGCAACGGCGGCGGACGATGATACCAATGTCATCCGAGATAATGACGGAAAAGCTCTCGTGAGATTCACGGAAGGTGTGGTGGCTGTCGAGGGCGGCGCATTGGGTGCAACGAATACGGATACAAATTTTGTTTCCGCCAGAAATGCGTATGCCAATGACGTGGCGTATGCGCAGACATTCACCTTGGACGGAAATACTCTGAGCGGTGATTTTGTAACCAATGCCGGTGCGACAGTGGGCACGGTCAACATCACGAGAGGCTCGGTCGGAGAGAACAATATGGGCTTTGTGACGGGTCACGATGTCTGGCTGGCTATCGCAAAGTATAACCAGACGATTGATTTCTCGAAGGTAGATACGAGCACGAACAGCAGCACGACGAATGATACCGGCTCGAACGGTGACGGAGCAGATGACGCGACCGGCGGAGACACCGGTTCCGGTGAAGAAGGCGGCGGTCAGGGAGGCTCCGATTCCGGAGATACGTCCGGCCAGGCGTCGAATAAGATTTACACGAATGATGGTCGCGAAATTGCGGAATTTAAGCAAGCGGAAATCAAAGAAGGCGACACCGGCTTTGCGACCGGCGGCCAAGTCTATGGACAGGCGCTCGAAGAAGGGCAGGAAGTTTCCTTTGACAGTGAAAAGAATGTCATCAAGAACAATGATGGTACGACGCTCGTGACTTTCACGAAAGCAGAAGTCAAAGAAGATAATACCGGTTTCGCGACGGGTGGTCAGGTCTGGAGCAATGCGATTGCGGTTGATCAGACAATTTCCTTTGAAGAAGGCAAGAATGTCATCAAAGACAATGCCGGAAACAAACTCGTGACTTTCCAATCCGGTGAGGCAAAGGAAGGCGATACGGGATTTGTTTCCGGGGATGCCGCTTGGAAGGGCGATGTGAAGAAGGCAACGCTCACGCTCGAATCCGGCAAAGATGCGGTGATCCAAAATAATAATGGCGATGACCTTGTGACAATCGAGCACGGCAAAGTCGAAGAAGGCAATACGGGATTTGTTTCCGGCGGCGACGTGTATGAGAACACCAAGAATATCAAGGCAGATATCAGCAAAGACATCGAAACCGTGAAGACGGAAGTCAAAGAGAATTTCGAAAAAGTCAATACGGAAATCGCGGACGTGAATACGCGCGTGGATGAGACGCAGCAGAATCTGGCGACGCTCGGCGGACAGGTGAATGAAGTCGAGGATCGCGTGAGTAAGGTCGGTGCCGGTGCGGCGGCTTTGGCAGCGCTGCATCCGCTGGATTACGATCCGAATGCGAAACTGACATTCGCTGTCGGCTACGGCAATTACAGAAGCAAGAGCGCGGCGGCCATCGGTGCCTTCGTCCGTCCGAACAATCGCTTCATGTGGAGTCTCGCTGCGACAATGGGCAACGGAGAAAACATGTACAACACGGGTCTCTCCTTCGCCATCGGCAGCGGCAAGGGCATCCGGATGTCCCGTGCGGAACTCGATTTCAAAGTCGGCCAGCTCTCGGATTCGCTGACGCAAATGACGGCGGAACACCAGACGTTTGCGCGTGATAACGCACAGCAAGACGCAGCGATTCTGGATCTGCACGCACGTCTCAAGAGAGTGGAAGAGATTCTGTCGCAGCTGACGGCACAATAAGACAGTTAGCAGTTAGCAGTGAGTAGTTAGCAGTTGGCGGTGTCGCTTCGCGACATTTTCGCATTCGCGGCCCATCATCCGGCGCTCCGCTCAAGCCTTCCTCCGATAAGGAAGGCTTGAGCGGGGACGGTAGAGGGCCAGTTAGCAATTAGCAATTAGTAGTTAGCAGTTGGCGGTGTCGCTTCGCGACATTCTCGCATTTAGCGTCCCATCATCCGGCGCTTCGCGCCACCTTCCTCTGATAAGGCAGGCTAAGCAGGAAGCGGCTTGTGCAAACGAACAAGAGCCTTAGGAACGCAGTGACGCAAGGCGACTGTGAGTGCCATGCAAAGCTCGCCGTATTTATAGAAGGGTGCGGAGCGCGTTCCGCTTTACACTAACAGCTGGTAGCTAGCGACTGACAGCTGTCTTGCGTCTGAGGCCAAAAGCTGAGCAACAATCTGATATCTGACGTTTTTGTCACGATGAGCCGTGCAAAGCAGTGCAAGTCGTCAAGTTTCATCTAGCTTTTTCTGCCGTTGAGAGGAACGGATAACGGTTCATCGATGACGGATTTCTCTATTCATAAGAACTCACGACGGAACTTAGCGTTTCATCGTGTCCATATTTTTGTTTTTTTCACTTCTCCTTGTCGTGAAAACGGCACAGAAAAGGACGGGGGTCTTCGGGCTTTCGTCTTTTTTTGTGCGAGAAGTATTTTTTGATTGCTTTTTGCTATCCTTTTGTCATAGGAGGTGACAAAGCAGGAGCGATTCTTATCCGCTTCGGCGTCGCGATTTGTATTTGAATCAATTGATCGGGCGCAAGATACGGAGCCGGTCAAGGTCGTGATCGGAATCCGGCGCTGCGGTGTTTGTATTTCGTGTTGAGAATCATCGTAAATTCAGCCTCTTATGCACACAAAAATTTCTCTAAGTAAAGCTTGGCAAAGAAGGCTTCTCAAATTAAGTGCTATTTTTTGCAATCGAGCCGGCATTTACTTTGAAAATTTACGATAGTGGAAAAGCGGGAGTGGGTACTTGGCAGCAGTTGAGAAACGGCGGCGCTCGTGATATAATAATTTTGTTATTCATGCGCTTATAGCTCAGTGGATAGAGCACCGGTCTCCGGAACCGGGTGTCGGGGGTTCGAATCTCTCTAAGCGCACCAGAAAAATCGCTTGGTTATCAAAAAACGAAACTGACACATCTCGATGGTTTGGGAGTGGGCGCAGTTTGATTTCCAAGTACAAAAAGAAGCTCGACCGAAAGGGTCGGGCTTTTTGGCGTCTATAATACCGGAAAATCGTAAAATTTTTGGATATCGATAGCTATAGCATGGAAAATCCATAGGCTCATGCGTAAGGAAATGGGCAAGGGAACGAGTCCGCACAAAATGTCGCTTCAAAAGCGACACGAAGCGGAGCGAGTGGTTGTACAATAAGGACTAGGGAAAATATTCGGGAGGACGCGAATATGAAATCCAAAAGCAAAGTGCTACGTGCGGAAAGAATTGAGGGAAACAGGGGATGTCGTTTTCCGTTTTCCGTGTGACCGTGAACCGTTGACCGTAGACCGTGAACCGTGAACCGTGCGTGAGCAGCCGGGGCATCACATCGGTGTGAGGCACGGATAACGAATAACGGATAACGGATAACGGATAACGGGGGCTTGGCGGGGCTTGCGGGCGCTTCGCGCGTTTTTTAATTTGCGGCGGGGAGATTTTCTTTGTGATATAATGAACCGGATTCATTTTTTCAAAGGAGGCGCGGGATGGAGACGGAGGAGCTGACGGCGGAGGCGTTGGCGGAAGTTTTGGCGGCGTATAAGCGGGAATTGGCGCACTTGTATCGTGTCGCGTCGGCGAAGCGGGCGTTGCTTGTCGCGCGGAAGGCGCCGACGATGACGGTGGCGGAGTGTGATGCGGATATGCGGCGGGATATCGCGGCTTTGAAGCAGAAGTACGGGATTCATTATTGAGCGCCGCCGATTTGATCGAGAGCCGGGATCGGGGTTGAAATTTTTCGGATTTTCATTTTGAATTCTTGACAAGATTTTTTTTCGCCGTTATAATTCCGGTAATATCATTTGACATCTCGGATGTCTCCCGTCAAGGATGAAGAGGGGAAGAACTTTTCAAATCGCAGAGAGCTGCCGTGCGGTGAAAGGCAGCGGAGAGGGTTTTTCTTGTCGCTTCGGAGTTCCTTTTTCGAATAGAGTAGAAGAAGGCGTGTGCCGCGTTAAGGTTTGGAGTACAATGTAGGGTGGTACCGCGACTTTTCGCCCCTATCGGTTTTGGCCGATGGGGGCTTTTTGTTTTGGTAAGAGGCGGCGCCGGGTACGACGAGGGGACGACGGATGTATTTTTTGAGAAAGGGGAACAGGCATGAACGCGGGAGAAAAATTGCGGAAGAGATGGGAGAAGAAGGACATTTTGGTCTTGCCGGGGGTCTACGACGGATTGACGGCGAAAATTTGCGAGACGGAAGGTTTCGACGGGGTCGTCATGGGAGGCTATAATGTCGCCGGTTCGCGGCTGGCGGCGCCGGATGTCGGCTATTTGTCGCTGGCGGAGATGTGTGATTCGCTTCGCATGATCACGGGCGCGATTTCGATTCCCGTCATTGCCGATGGGGATACGGGCTACGGAAACGCGATGTCGGCGCGCCGCACGGTGAATGAGTATGAGCGTGCGGGGGCGGCCGGTGTCCTTTTGGAGGATCAGGTGTGGCCGAAGCGTTGCGGGCACATGGCCGGAAAGGACGTCGTCGAGGCGGAGCTGCACGCGAAAAAGATTCGGGCGGCGGCCGAGGGACGTCTGTTTCCGGAAACGGTCATCGTGGCGCGGACGGATGCGCGGGCTGTGCATGGTCTGGAGGATGCTATTGCGCGCGGGCATATGTATCTGGAGGCCGGTGCGGATGCGCTTTTCATCGAGGCGCCGCAGGGGGTCGATGAGCTGGAAAGGATTGCGTCGTCTTTCCCGAAGGGAACCATCTTGTTCGCGAATATGATTGAGGGCGGACGGACGCCGAATCTGACGAGCACGGATTTGGAGGAAATGGGTTTCAAGGCGGTCTTCTGGCCGTGCACGGCGATGTATACGGTGACGAAGGCGTTTCGCGATGTGATGCATGAGCTGGCGACGAAGGGGACGACGGCGGGGGTGCAGGATCGGATGCTGCATTTCTCGGAATACAATTCGTTCATCGGGCTCGATACGTACAATGAAATCGATCAGAGGTACAAGTAAAGGAGGAAACGGACATGAAAAAGGCATGGAAATACGCAATCGCGACGGCGCTTTTGGCGACAGCGGCATTGGCGGCGGGTTGCGGCGGCGAAAAAACGGCGCAGCCGGCGGGCGGCAAGGTGAGTCTCAAAATGGCGGCGGCGCTTCCGACGAGTCACCCGCTGGTCAAAGCGATGGAGGAGCTGAAGACGAAGGTGGCGGAAAAATCGAAGGGTTCCGTGGAAATTTCCATTTATCCCGCCGGGCAGCTTTTTAATGATAAGAATATGAATGATGCGGTCATGAGCGGCGGCGTGGATATGGGGCTGAATACGGTCGGGCGCTGGGCGAGTATCGTGCCGGCGATGGATGTCTTCGATGTGCCGTTTGTTTTCGCCGGGTATGAGAGTGTCGATCGCGCGATTGACGGCGGGCTTGGGGAAAAGTTGTCGGCCGATTTGGAGAAGAAGGGTGTGCATGCGCTGCTCTGGGCGGATTACGGTTTCGTCCAATTCGCCAACAACGCGCGGGAAATCAAGACGCCGGCCGATTTTGCCGATTTGAAGATTCGCGGATATTCGAAATATTCCGCCGAGACGATCAAGGCGCTGGGCGCGTCGTCGGTCACGATGAGTTCGTCCGAGGTGTACATGGCGATCCAGCGCGGCACGATTGACGGGCAGATTTCCGGGACGACGGCCATGCGGGATCGGAAAATGTATGAAGTGCATAAATATCTGACGGTCACGAATCACGCATCGCCGGAATTTGTCGTAGCGATCAATCGGAAGTCGTATGATAAGCTCGATGCGGCGCAGAAGCAGGCGCTGGACGAAGCGGCGAAGGAAGTGCAGGAGAGTATTCGGCAAAACGCGAAGGCGGAGGATTTGAAAGCGCTGGAGGATCTGAAGGCAAACGGTATGGAAGTCTACGTCGTGCCGGAGGATGAACTTCCGCTGTGGCGCGAGGCGACGAAATCGGTCTGGGATACGTATGTGAAGGAAAACGGAGCGCTCGGGCAGGAGCTCTTGGATATCTGCGTCAAGAGTTGACGGGCGAAAGTTTCCTTAAGGAACCACTGATTAAATCGAAGAATCTTATTTTGCGGCATAATTATGCAATACTGCGTCAAAGGATTCCTTAAATAGCTCGCTATTCTCGTCATCCTTTTCCTTGTCTTGCATAATTATGCTTGTCGCAAAATAAGATAACGATTTAATCAGCGCTTCCTTAAAAAGCATTTTTGAAATAAAGAAGGTGAGGGCAGATGAAAACATTTCTTTCCCGGTACGATACCGTCGTCGGCGCGCTGACACGAGGGGCGGGCGTCATCGCGGGCGGATTGGTCATGGCGGTCTGCTTCATGATTGTCTATGAAATCGTCGCGCGCGGCATTTTCCATTCTCCGACGGAATGGGTCACGGAAATTTCCACGTATTGCATCGTCGTCTCCGGATTTCTCGGCATGGGAGCGACTTGGGCGGGGAAGAAGCATATCCGCGTGGACATCTTGACGGTGCATCTGGCGCCGCGCGTGCAATGTTTCCTGGAAATCGTGACGTCGATTTTCGTCCTTTGCTTTTGCTATCTTTTCGTCACGGAATCTTGGGGCATGGCGATGCTCTCGCTTGCGTACGACAATTGCGCGCCGACCACGCTGTCCACGCCGCTTTGGATTCCGCAGATTTCCATGCCGATAGGGATGGGGATCATGGCGCTGCAGGTCATCGGCACCATTTTGCATGATGCGGAGCGGCTGCTGGCAAAGGATTTCGGAAAGGAGGAAACGGCATGATCATCGCTTTCACGATATTGCTTTTGATTCTCCTTTTCTCCGGGCTTCCCGTCGCTTTTGCGCTCGCGCTGTCCGGCGTGGCCGGCATCACGGTGTATCTGGGCGGCGATGGCGCGATGGCGCAGCTGCCGATCATCGGGTACAAATCGCTGGATGATTTCGTCCTGGCGGCCATCCCGATGTACGTCCTCATGAGCCAGATTTTGCTCGTCGGGAAAGTGGGAAACGATCTCTTTGAGCTCGCGAATAAATGGCTGCGGCATCTGCCGGGCGGTCTCGGCGTCGCGACGGTCATCGCGTGCGCCATCTTTGCGGCCATCACAGGCTCGTCCGTTGCTTGCGCCGTCACGATTGGATCCATCGCCATTCCGGAAATGCTTTCCCGCGGCTATGATCGGCGGCTCGTCCTCGGCACTGTCGCGGCCGGCGGCACGCTTGGCATTTTGATTCCGCCGTCCATTCCGATGATTCTCTACGGCGCCATCACGGATGAATCTGTCGGGAAACTTTTCATCAGCGGTGTCGTTCCCGGCATCCTCATGATGTTTCTTTTTATCGGCGTCGTCGTATTTTCCTCGCGCGATTTCAAGCCGGAAGCGCCGGCGCCGTGGAGCGAACGACTTTCGGCACTCAAAGGATCTTCTTGGGGCCTGTTTCTTCCCATCTTGGTCGTCGGCGGCATTTATACCGGCGCCTTCACCCCGACGGAAGCGGCGGCCATCGGCGTTCTCTACAGCCTTTTCATCACGTTTGTCGTCTATCGGAGCTTGCATCTGCGCGATCTGCCGTCCATTTTGAATGACACTGTGAAAACGAGCTGCATGATTTACGCCATCATGATCGGCGCGGCGCTTTTCGGCTTCGTCCTCACCATTCTGGATGCACCGCAAGCGCTCACGACCTATGTCGCCGGACTCGATCTGGGGAAATGGGCCATCTTCATCGCCATCAATATCCTGCTTCTTTTCTTGGGATGCATTTTGGAATCCATTTCCATTATTTTCATCACGCTTCCCATTCTGTTTCCTCTTATCACAAGCCTCGGCTTCGATCCCATCTGGTTCAATGTCGTCATGCTCATCAATCTGGAGCTGGCACTGATCACGCCACCCGTCGGGATGAATCTTTTCGTCCTGCAAGGCGTCTCACCGGAGAGCCGCATGACGGATATCATCCGCGGCATCGTGCCATTTGCCGGCGTCATGGCGCTGGAAATTTTATTACTGTGCCTGTTTCCTGAAATCGTGACGTGGCTGCCGGGCGTTTTGAAATAAGGAGAGAAGCCTTGTCTTTGGAATGGTAGGCGGAGTAGATTTTTTCTGAATATTCTAAAGGTTTAAGTCCCGACAACAAACCGGGACTTTTGTGTGTTTGCATATATTTAAAGGGAATTATAAAGCTGTGTCATGTCATGAAAGCGTGGAGAAAATCGTTTTTTGACAAAATTGCAATTGTAGTGTAGAATCCCGCAAGAGAAGTTTATATGGTATATTCCACAACTGTTGATTTAAAACTGGTGGTAATCAAAGGAGTGGGACAATCATGACTTCTTTTAAATCGAAACAACGTATCCGCAATGTATTGGCTTATTTGGCTCGTTGCGGTTTTTTTGGTGTCTGCCATCCGGAGATTCGGACGGCAGCTTTTGTATTGTGCGGGCTGGGTGCTTGTCTTACGATACAAGGAGCAACGTGGAATCCGGTGTATGGGGATGTCACGAATGACGGCGGCAGAGGTGCGACCATAGCCATTGGGAAAGAGGCCACGGCTGATGGTGTGAATCAGGGATTGGTCATCGGGTATCAGTCCAGTATCAAATCGGTCGACGGCGAGAGTGCGAATGTGGCGGTCGGGTATCGAGCTCATGCGGAGACGACGACAGATGAGTATGACGCTTTGGCGATGGGTACGAGAGCCAATGCAAAGGGCCATCGGACGACATCAATCGGGGTCGATTCGGATGCGACAGCAGCTAATGCGACGGCGTTGGGCGTCTTGAGTCAAGCAACCGGGAAAATGTCCACGGCACTTGGCTACTCTTCTGCGGCATCGGGGGAACTCTCGATTTCTATCGGTGATTCCACAGCGTCTTCTGCGAATGCGATTGCGATCGGAAACGGAGCGACGGCCAAACATTTTACGAGCTCGGCGAAATCTTCCGAGGCGTCCGTGCTGGCTATTGGGCATTCGGTCACGGCCAATGGAGATCGAACCATTGTCATTGGGGATAACAGTTCCTCTACATACAACTGTACCGTTTCAGTAGGTACTTACAACTATATTTACGGAAGCCATTCTTCTGCTTATGGTGCTTACAATGAAGTATATTCTCAAAATTCCGGTGCATTTGGGCATGGGAATACGGTTGGCTCTTCCAGTAGCAAAAATGCGGATGTCGATCAGTTTGCTTTCGGCTTAGGGAATACGGTCACGGGGACAAATGGTTTGGCTTCCGGGACGTTCAATAAGGTATCCGGTAACTATTCCGTGGCGATGGGCTACTACGCCAGTGCTGCCGGAAACAGCGCAGTGGCTATTGGCGCGGGGAGCGGGTCGAGTAACTATACTGTGGCCGGCGGTTATGCCTCTATCGCTGTCGGGCAGCTGGCGGAGGCCACAACGACTGGTTCAATCGCCATTGGCGGCGAAGCGGATGCGAAGTCTGGAAACTATGCCATAGCGCTTGGTTACAGTGCATCTGCGACGGGGCTGAGTTCCATTTCGCTCGGTGATTCTGCGGCTTCCGGGACATTTTCTGTTGCCATGGGGCTTGATGCCGCCGCTTCCGGAGAACAGTCTACGGCGGTTGGGTATGGTGCATCGGCAACAAAGGTAGACAGTGCTGCATTTGGTTCCGGTGCGAGTGCGGTGGGGACGCGCGCTTTGGCTCTCGGAAATGGAGCTATTGCCGGTGCGACCGATGACGCGAAAAATATCAGCGAAGACAGCATCGGAATCGGGACGTCTGCCAAAGGGTATGCGGAAAACAGTGTCGCCATCGGGACGAATGCACAGGTCGGCGGAAGCGGGCAGACCGGCTATGGGCGGAAAGGTGTCGCCGTCGGATACGGAAGTCGCGTCGCTTCCGATGCGGGCGTGGCTGTCGGGATGGGGGCGGTTGCCAGCGGGACATACGGTGTCGCGTTGGGATACAGCTCTGCGGCGAGCGCGCAATATTCGATTTCTCTCGGAGATTCTGCGGCTTCTTCCAGCAATGCGATCGCCATCGGGAAAGACGCGTCGGCCAGTCACGCGATTGCTGACGCTGAATCATCAGACGCTTCTGCTTTGGCCATCGGGCACAAGGTGTCAGCATCGGCATATCGGACGACTGTCATCGGGGATAACAGTTCTGCTTCTGCCGGCTGTTCGGTTGCGGTCGGTTCTTTGAATGATGTTTACGGATCGCATTCTTCTACTTTCGGCGGAACCAATACCGTGTATGCGGCGGATTCCGGCGCTTACGGTCACAGCAATGTGATCGGTGTGAGCACGGGTAAAGGGACATCTCTCCATTCCTATGCTGTTGGGTTTAACAATACAATCACGTCGGAATATTCGTTGGCTTTGGGGAACTATACCAGTGCTTCGGGCAATAATTCGATTGTCATCGGTTCCGGGACGGATGCCGATACGAGGTCGGTCGCATCGGGGACGGGAGCCATTGCAGTCGGGAAACTCACGACGTCGATTGCGACGAATGGGCTCGCGCTCGGAAACGGGGCGGTCGCCGGGCAGGTGGATCAAGGAAACCGAATCAGTGCGGACAGTGTGGCCATCGGTGCCAATTCCAAAGGATATGCGGATTACAGTGTGGCCATCGGGACGAATGCGACGGTCGGGAGAGAAAAGGAGAACGGCTACGGCCGCCAGGGGATTTCCATCGGTTACGGCAGTAATGTTACTGCCGCCGACTATGGCACGGCGATAGGGCAAAGCGCATCTGTCACTGGTGAGGCCGGGATTGCGGTCGGGCAAAGTGCAATCGCCGGGGCGGCTTCGAGTGTAGCTATGGGGAAAAGTGCGTCGGTGACAGGAGCGTCCGGCGTAGCAATCGGGGTAAGTTCGGCGGCGGCTTCAGCATCGGCTACCGCTCTTGGGCAAAGCGCCGGTGCGACAGGAAATCAAAGTACGGCTTTAGGGTATAATGCTAAAACAAACGGCGTAACAAGTACGGCTGTTGGCTCGAATGCCAAAGCGTATGGGACGAGTTCCACGGCATTGGGACAAAATGCCGAAGCCGGATCAGAAAATGGCAGTTATTCGACAGCATTGGGATTCGGAACGTCGGCCAAGGAACACGGCGGTGTCGCCATTGGCGATATGGCGAAAGCGACAGGTGTTGATTGGGCGACTTCTGTCGGCGGCTATGCGGAGGCAAACGGGAAAAATTCCACTGCTCTCGGTTCTCACAGTAAAACGTACAGTGAAGGAGGCGTGGCAATTGGGTCTTCCGCTATTTCTTACGGGATGAATAGTATTGCGGTCGGATCTTCTGCCACGATTGGTTCGTCGACGGCGGCGTATACCAATGCACTTGCTATCGGAACTTCGGCAAAAGCCGGCGCTAATTCCGCGATGGCAGTAGGACAATCGGCGAGTGCGACGGGTGTTTCTTCTATGGCCTTCGGTGTATCATCTTCGGTCACGGCTGAATCGGGGGTGGCTTTTGGTCAGGAAGCGTCTGTCACGGGAGCATCCGGTGTAGCATTGGGCCGGAGTGCGTCTGTTTCCGCTGCATCTGCTGTCGCTCTCGGCTACAATGCCAGTGCGGCTTCGGCAGATTCTGTTGCCTTGGGGAGCGGGAGTACGGTTGCGGCATCGGATGGCAATGCGGTTTCCGTCGGCAATGCGTCAACGAAGCGGAATATTATTTATGTCGCGGACGGCACGAGCGCTCATGACGGTTACGAGGCGGTTAATTATCGTCAGTTGGTGAAAAATGAGACGTGGATTGTGGACTCGGCACTGGACACGGATGTGCAGAATAATGCCAATCAGACGGCGTTTACACTGACAGTGAAGACAGGCACCATTTCTGATAATGCGTTGAGTGGACAGGGCGGTTCCGTTGTTACCGGCCAGACGGTGTATAACGAGTTGAATGTCGGGACGGCATATACGTTTAATTCTGCGAATACGACGAAGGACATCACGACGAAATCCGGGGCAAAAATTGCGACCATTACACTCGACAACGGTACCATTGTCGAGAATAATACCGGCTATATGAGCGGTGGTGCGATGCACGCTGAGCTTCGGAGTGATATCACGGCTGGAACGCCGTATGTTTCCGCCGGTGCGACGACGGGGACGAATCTGAAGACAATCGCGGATAAAATCAACACGATTGACGATATCAAGACGACGAAGGTGAAGCAGGCGAATACCGTTTCTGAAAATTTGGAAATTTTGGATGCGGCGCTGCAAGATTTGGATAATCATCTTTCTTGGGATGATGATAAACAATGGATCCAAGGCGGGTTTGATAATACGATTTCCGGTGAAGGGGCTTCCGCATGGGGTAATCGCAACACCGCGACGGGTATGAATGCGACGACGGTCGGATCAGGGAATGTGGCGAGTGAGCAGCATACGACAGCGATGGGCTATCAGTCACAGGCGACGGGAAGTGACGCGACGGCGGTCGGCGATGAGTCGATTGCTAGCGGTGCGCAGTCTTCGGCTTACGGTTATCACAGCACGGCAACCGGGAGTGCTTCGACAGCTGTCGGGAATGGGAATTTTGCGTACGGTGAGAATTCGACGGCGATGGGGAATGGGAATATCGCCGGTGTCATGGGTGATGCGAGTATTTCCGGTGTGACGGCGGTCGGAAGCGGAAACCAAGCTATAGGAGATCAAAGCAGTGCGTATGGATATAGCAATACGGCGAGTGGTGCGGATTCCATTGCCTCCGGTTCCGGGAATATAGCAAGTGGAACAAGTGCGAGCGCGTACGGTACGGGTAACCAAGCAAAGGGGAATTATTCGACGGCATCCGGCTATCAAAATACAGTTGAGGGAGCTAATGCTTCGGCATATGGATATAGCAATACGGCGAGTGGTGCGGATTCCATTGCCTCCGGTTCCGGGAATATAGCAAGTGGAACAAGTGCGAGCGCGTACGGTACGGGTAACCAAGCAAAGGGGAATTATTCGACGGCATCCGGCTATCAAAATACAGTTGAGGGAGCTAATGCTTCGGCATATGGATATAGCAATACGGCGAGTGGTGCGGATTCCATTGCCTCCGGTTCCGGGAATATAGCAAGTGGAACAAGTGCGAGCGCGTACGGTACGGGTAACCAAGCAAAGGGGAATTATTCGACGGCATCCGGCTATCAAAATACAGTTGAGGGAGCTAATGCTTCGGCATATGGGTATAGCAATACAGCGAGTGGTGTAGATTCTATTGTGTCGGGTTCTGGAAATACAGCCAGCGGGACAAGTGCGAGTGCATATGGTACAGGCAACCAAGCGACGGGAAATTATTCGACGGCGACCGGGTATCAAAATACGACGAGCAACACTAATACGTCGGCATATGGCTATAGCAACACGGCGAGTGGAGCGGATGCGACGGCAATGGGATCAAATAATGAAGCGACAAAAACTAATTCGACGGCAGTTGGTTCGAACAATCATGCGACAGGCGATAACAGTGCCGCGTATGGGTACAACAATACGGCGAGTGGTGTAGATTCTATTGCGTCGGGTTCAGGAAATACAGCCAGCGGGACAAGTGCGAGTGCATATGGTACAGGCAACCAAGCGACGGGAAATTATTCGACGGCGACCGGGTATCAAAATACGACGAGCAACACTAATACGTCGGCATATGGCTATAGCAACACGGCGAGTGGAGCGGATGCGACGGCAATGGGATCAAATAATGAAGCGACAAAAACTAATTCGACGGCAGTTGGTTCGAACAATCATGCGACAGGCGATAACAGTGCCGCGTATGGGTACAACAATACGGCGAGTGGTGTAGATTCTATTGCGTCGGGTTCAGGAAATACAGCCAGCGGGACAAGTGCGAGTGCATATGGTACAGGCAACCAAGCGACGGGAAATTATTCGACGGCGACCGGGTATCAAAATACGACGAGCAACACCAATACGTCGGCGTATGGCTATAGCAACACGGCGAGTGGAGCGGATGCCACAACGATGGGCTCAAACAATGAAGCGACGAAAGTTAATTCGACGGCAGTCGGTTCAAATAATTATGCGACAGGCGATAACAGTGCCGCGTATGGGTACAACAATACGGCGAGTGGTACCAATTCTACAGCAATGGGTGCCGGAACATCCGCGACGCAGGATTATGCGACGGCAGTTGGTTCCGGTTCGACGGCAGCGGGGGAAAAGTCCAGTGTTTACGGATATAACAGCCAAGCCAACGGAAACAGCTCTGTAGCGATTGGCGACACATCGATTGCCAATGGTACAGGTAGCATTGCGATGGGGCAAAATGCGCAAACATCCGGGGACAATGCAGTAGCAATCGGATCGAACACCCAAGCGGCAGCGGGCTCCGCAGCAATCGGAAACGGGTCGGTCGCGACAGAATCCGGTACGGTTTCCTTCGGTGTGGCGGAGGCCGGTGATCCGAGTAAATATGTTTCCGGAAATCGTTTGTCCAATATTGCGGATGGTGTGTATGCGCATGATGCGGTGACAGTGGGGCAGTTGGGCAGCTTAATCAGCTATGACAAAGAGGATAAGACTCTTCATATCGGTGATGTGACGAATACGACGGCGAAGGGTGAATACAGCACAGGAATCGGACACAATACATCAGCCGATGGGAAGAATTCGACTGCTGTGGGTTCGCACAATGTTTCTAAAGGAGATGACACCAGTACTTACGGCTCCGGTAATACGGCGGCTGGGCAAAGTGCGACAGCAATCGGTAAAGGCAATATCGTCGGTACGGCAGATGGCGATGGAGCTGACAGCTCGACGGCTATCGGTGCGGATAATAATGTCCAAGGAAACCATAGTATCGCGGCCGGTTGTGACAATACCATTTCGAATGGTGATTACAATTCGACGCTTGGTCACGGGAACACATTGGATGGTGCCAATAATACGACGTCCGGAAACGGAAATGTGCTGACCGGTGAAAATAATACGGCAAGCGGCAATGTCAATATTGTGACGGGAAATAATAATGTTTCTTTCGGTAATACCAACACGCTTGCAGGTGATAGCAATATTGCTTCCGGGAATACGAATGTCGTCACGGGGGATCGCAATATTTCTATCGGAAATACAAATACGGTCACGGGGGCACAAAATAATCTCATTGGTGATACGAATACGGTGACTGGGAGCAATAATGCCACGTACGGGAATGGAAATACCGTCACGTCGTCGGGTGCTGATATGGGTAGCAATGCTGTGTACGGAAATCAGATGACGATTATCGGGGATACGAATACGGCAAGCGGTACGGGAAATGTCATCACGGGGAATCAATCGGTCGCGACGGGTTACCAAAATGAAATGACCGGGAATGACGCTATCGCTGCCGGCTCGCAAAACACGTTGAATGGCAATCAAAGCGCGGCGTATGGCTATGGAAACAGTGTGACGGGGCAAGATGCGACGGCTGTCGGTTCCGGTAATACGGTGAATCAAAACAACGCGACGGCGACCGGTAAAGGGAATACCGTCAGTGGTGTAAACGGCTCAGCGTATGGGTACAGCAATACGGCAAGTGGTACAGATTCGATTGCCTCCGGTTCCGGGAATACAGCCAGCGGGACAAGTGCGAGTACGTACGGTATGG
>CAVEFO010000004.1:0-4076 GCA_963615055.1 Lachnospiraceae bacterium | reverse complement strand
ATACAGTTGAGGGAGCCAATGCTTCGGCGTATGGTTACAGCAATACGGCAAGTGGCGCAGATTCCATCGCCTCCGGTTCCGGGAATACAGCCAGCGGGACAAGTGCGAGTGCGTATGGTATGGGGAATCAAGCGACGGGGGACCATTCGACTGCTATCGGGTATCAGAGTGCTGCAACGAATCATAAAACAACAGCGATGGGTTATCAGTCTCAAGCAACGGCAGAGAATGCGACAGTCGTCGGGAATACTTCTGTTGCGAGCGGCATGGGGGCAGCTGCTTATGGGTATGGTAGCAGGGCATCCGGTGAAGCGGCGACGGCACTTGGGTATGAAAATAAGGCTTACAGTCAGAATGGGACAGCCATAGGACGAGGAAACGTTTCCGGAGTTTTTGGTGATAATTCTGTTTCCGATACCACTGCTGTAGGGCAAAGAAACCGTGCGATTGGAAATCAAAGTGCGGCTTACGGCGCCGGAAATACGGCAAGTGGAGCCAATACTACAGCGATGGGCTCAAATAACACAGCAAGCGGTACCGGGAGTAGCGCATATGGAACCGGGAACCAAGCAACGGGAGATTATGCAGCGGTATCCGGATATCAAAATAGCGTAGCCGGTGCTATGTCTGTAGCATCTGGGTATCAGAATACTGTGAGTGGAAAGCAAACGGCGGCATATGGGGCGCAGAATAAAGCCGGCGGTGATAATGTATCGGTATACGGTTTCAGCAATACTGCAATCGCTGCCAATACCACGGCAATGGGGTATACGAATACTGTCAGTGGTGTGAATTCCACAGCAATTGGTGCATCGAATGCCGTCACGGGTGGGCATAGCATCGCTGCCGGTTGCGATAACACGTTGGATGGTGAGCAGCAGGTCGCACTTGGTCATGGTAATACGCTTAAAGAGCAAAATTCGGTTGCCATCGGTATTTCTAACCAAGCGATTGGAGAAAACAGTCAGGCTTATGGGTACAATAGTACTGCCGGTGGAGTCAATAGTGTCGCGCTCGGAACGCAGAGTCAAGCAATCGGTGCCAATAGTATGGCATTTGGAAATGGTGCTTACGCGGCTGATCAGAATTCTATGGCTATCGGTTATCAATCTGTCGCGACGGCGCCGAATACGGTTTCTTTTGGGCACAATCCGGGGGATCCCGATGGAAGAGGTGGATATTACGCCGATAATCTTGATTCGAGGCTCACGAATGTTTCCAACGGGATTTTGGCCAACGATGCGTCGAATATGCAGCAACTTTGGGAAGTCGAGGGACGCTTACAAGACGGTATTGCCGGTGTGACGGCTATGGCAGCTCTTCATCCGCTTGAGTATGATCCGGATGATAAGCTTTCTTTTGCAATTGGGTACGGAAATTTCAAGCGTTCTCATGCGATGGCTATCGGCGCCTTTGTGCGTCCGAATGAAAGCATTATGTTTAGCGTCGGCGGTTCGCTAGGAAATGGAGAAAATGCATTTAACGCCGGTATTTCCTTTGCGCTAGGGCGTGATGCCTCTCGTGAAAATTATGCGAGCAAGAAAGTCATCGCTCGTGCGGTGAAGCAACTCGTCGAAGACAATAAGCAAATGAAATCCGATGCGAAAGGGATGAAGGCGGATTACGCAGCACTCAAAGCAGACAATGAAAAGCTCAAAGAAGCAAATGAGAAACAAGCGCAAGAAATCGCACAATTGAAGAAAGTGGTCGTGCAGATCGTCAAACATATTCAAATGGCGGAAGCAGTAGAAAAATCAGCAACGAGATAAGCAAACATGATTTTCCTATGCATCTGATTCTGTTTTTGGCTTTCTTTTTTGGCAGACATGACGGTGAAAAGATTGGCTCTCTATGGGTCGGCTTATGAGGAAACGGATATCATCCACGCTCTTGACTTTTGAAAAACGGCGTGATATAGTTGGCAACATAAACGCAAGGACGAAAAGAGTAAGCGTCGCGAGTACGGTAAAGAGAGTCCGGCCGGTGGAAACGGATACGGGTAGCGCGCCGAAGTGCATTTCCGAGCGGATTTTTCCGAAAGTCGGAGTAGGATATACGGGGACGCCCGTTACAGCGTGAGACTGTTCATGTGGGTTTCCGAAGACAGTCGGCGAGGTCGCTTGCGGTGACGCGGCGGCGAAATTGGGTGTGAATCACGGTCCTCCGTCCCTTTGTGGGCGGGGGATTTTTGTTTGGATCACATGGAGTGAAAAGGAGGGATGGCGATGATTGCCCTTTCGGGGCTCAAAAAATCATTCGGGGGAAAAGAGGTGCTGCATCATATTTCCTTTACGGCAAAAAAAGGAGATGTGGTCGCGGTCTTGGGACCTTCCGGCACGGGAAAGACGACGATGCTTCGCTGTCTCAATTATTTGGAGACGCCGGATGCGGGGACGCTCTCGATCGGCGATGTGTCTGTGGATTTTGAGAAAATTTCCAAAGAGGAAATCTTGCGGCTTCGGCGGCAGTCGACGATGGTTTTCCAAGCGTTCAATCTGTTTCGCAATCACACGGTGCTGGAAAATGTGATGGACGGGCTGGTGTACGGGAAAGGCATGGCGGCGGACGAGGCGCGAAAAATCGCAATGGAAGAGCTCGCGCGTGTGCATATGGCCGATGCGGCGGATTTGTATCCGCAGGCGCTCTCGGGCGGGATGCAGCAGCGTGTGGGCATCGCGCGGGCCATCGCGCCCCGGCCGGATGTCATTCTCTTTGATGAGCCGACGTCGGCGCTCGATCCGGAGCTGGTCGGCGAGGTGCTGGACACAATCAAGGACGTGGCGTCGCTGGGCATTACGATGATCATTGTGACGCATGAGATGCATTTTGCACGGGAAATCGCGACGAAGGTGCTCTTCATGTCGGACGGGCTCATCGAGGAAGAAGGGACGCCGGAAGAAATTTTCGTGCACCCGCAAAAAGAAAAAACGAGGGCATTTTTGAAACGAATGTTGGAAGTCAGGTAAATTTTTTTGAGGGAGGTTTTATTATGAGAAACGGGAAGAAATGGTTGGCAGCATTGGCAGCGGGTATTGTCGCAATCGGCATTTTCACGGGTTGTGGCGAAGAGAAGAAACCGGCGGCGGAGGGCGGCAAGGTCGCCGTGAAGGCGCTCGTTTCCTCGACGGAGCCGCCGCTGGCCTGGGCGGATGAAAAGGGGGAGATGCACGGGTATGAATACGATGTGCTTTCCGAAGTGAATCGTCGCCTGAAGAGTTATACGCTTGCGATAGAAGCCGTGCCGCCGGAAACGCAGGACATTTTAATGGAATCGGGTGAAGCGAAGGTCGCGGTCGGCGGGTATTTCCGGAATGCGGAGCGCGAGAAAAATTTCCTCGTCCCCAAGAGTCCGGTCGGTGCGAGTTCGCTTATGGTTTACGTGAAGGCGGGGCTGGAATCGAAATATAAAAATCTGGAAGAAGCGCTTCGCGACAATCTGCGCGTGACGCCTTTCACGGCGAATGGCGGCGCGTTCCGCATTATCACGGAATGGAATCAAAAGCATGGCAATCTTTTGGCGGAAATCCCGGTGCAGTCCGGCATGAGCCAATCCGAACGCCTCCGCGCGATGAAGGAAGGCCAATTTGATCTCCTCGTCGTGCCGAACAATTTGGGTATCGAAGATTTGGCGAAAAAAGAAGGCATCGAAGTCGCGACGCTTGCCGAGCCGGTGCGCGTGAATGAGACCGTCGCGCTTGTGAACAAGAAGGAAACAAAATTGGCCGAAGAAATCGACGCGGCGCTCGCGGAAATGAGAAAAGACGGGACATTGGCGAAAATTTCGGAAAAATGGTATGGCAGCGATCTGATGAAATTGCTGGAGCAGAAATAAGGGGCTGCCAAAAAATGTAAAAAATGTTTTGAGCGTAGTCTTTTGACGAGCGAGCGAAGCAATGTTTGTACATAATTACTCTGTGTTCGTAAAATATAGAGGGCACAAAGGTCCGCGCCCCGAAGCGCGGCCTTTGCCAATGGCGGCCTTCTATAAATTAAAAGGCCGCTGTTTCCGATTTTTGTGAGCAGCCAAGCGACGCGCAAGGAGGCCCGCCTGTTTGAAATTTTCCGATGGCGGGCCC